>CBFDBN010000078.1:0-12153 GCA_965603055.1 uncultured bacterium
CAGCAATGGATTAGAGATACTTTTCACCTGTCAAAAAATGAAGTTATCACTATTAATGAACATCGGCATAGCCCTGACAGATCTGATTCGTCCCATACAGAGATAAAGATTGAAGCAGCAACTGGTGGGAATAAGCAATTCATTATCAAAAAAACGATTAATGAAATTACTGAACACGACATTCAAAAATTACAACGATTCACACGATTCGAGCGATTAAAAAAGCTTCCAATTGTTGGAAATTTGTTTCGGTTTTTGGGATTGTGGCTTGCGTTTACCGGGGTCTATGCCATGTTTTCCGTATGCCCGTTTTGTGGGCAGGTGGGTTGTCCGGTTGGAGCAGGGAGCGCTGGAGTAATGGGTGGATTTTTTGCCTTGATTGTTCAGAATTTGAAAAACCTCTTGAACTTTAAGCGCCACAAATTATCGAGATCATAAAAATGAGAAAAATATTACTATTAGTTATCATCTTATTCTTTATTAGTTACGCATATTCTCAAACAAAATATGTCACAACAGTTCATCCCTTTCAAGAAATATTAAAAGAGGCTGTCGGAGATAGGGGAGAGGTCCGTCGAATTTTACCGCCAGGAGCATCACCGCATACTTATGAATTACGACCCTCTGATGTACGAAAAGTCGCAACTGCAAAAGCGCTCTTTTACGGTTCGGAAAACCTGGATGCCTGGGCATTAAGATTTCGGAACGCCAATCTGGTTGAGTTGTTGAAGTTTGTCCCGCGGGATTCTTTGATCCATTTTCAAGCAGAACATGAGCATCAAAAATCGGATGTTCACCATGATAAGGACGAACAAGTGGAGCATCATCATTCTTCCGGAGTCGATCCCCATTTTTGGACAGATCCGCTGACTGTTAAATCGATGTTGCCAGTTCTGACAGAAAAACTATGCGCCCTCGATCCTGGTGGATGTGAGATATTTAGAAAAAATTCCGGTCAATTTTCCAACCAGTTAGACAGCTTGCATTTGAAAATAAAAAAAATGCTTGCCCCGATTTATGGCAGCAAAGTTTTGATTTCCCACCCGTTTTTTCAATATTTTTTTCAGAGGTATGGGATTGAACTGGTCGGTATCATTGAAAAAAATCCCGGCAGGGAGCCAACACCAAAGGAGATCAAGGGATTAATCGACCAGGTCAAGCATGAAAACGTGAAAACAATATTTGATCATATCCAACTCCCGGATCGGGCTGCAAAAATAATCGCCGAGTCAACTGGTTTAAAAGTTTATCACCTTGATCCACTTGGAGGCGTCGCGGGTCGCCAATCCTATGAAGAACTGTTGCTTTATAACGCTGAGATCATCCTGGAGGCGCTGCGATGACCCAATTTGCCGTAGAAGTAAAAAATCTCTCCGTAAAATTTGAGGATCACGTGGCATTGTCGGAATTGTTCATGCAAATCTCCAAAAATGCTTTTGTCGCCATCGTGGGTCCCAATGGAGCGGGAAAGTCCACATTTTTGAAAGTTTTGTTGGGACTTATCAAACCGACTACCGGAGAGGTGAAAATATTCGGCAAAACCCCCCAGCAGGTCGATCCCAATTTAATCGGGTATGTGCCCCAGTTCAAAACTATGGATCGAAGTTTTCCCGCGCTATCCATCGAATTGGTTTATACCGGCTTGAGTCGAAAATGGCCCTGGCGATTAAGCAAAGATGCCAGAAAGAAAGCCTGCCTGGCTCTGGAGCAAGTGGGAGCAGCTCATTTAGCCACTCGCCCTATCGGAAGATTATCAGGGGGCGAAATACAGCGGGTCTGTCTCGCTCGCAGCATCGTTCGTCAGCCAGAAATATTAATGCTCGATGAACCTGCAACCGGCATCGATGCCATCGGCGAAGAAGATATGTACCGCATGTTGGAAGCCTATCAAAATGAATCTGAAGCGACAATCATGATGATCACTCATGATTGGCACGCGGTGACGCATCATGCTGATTACGTTTTATTACTGAATCGAAAACAGATCAGCTTTGGCACACCAGAAAAAGCTTTGAAAGAAGATAATCTCCGATTGGCTTACGGGCATGTCGGTCACAAACATGCTTTGAAATTTTTGGTAAATTCTAATGGTTGAGATTCTCACATTACCTTTCATGCAGCGGGCGCTAATAGCAGGCATTCTTGTTGGATTTTTAGCCAGCTATTATGGAGTTTTTGTCGTTCAGCGAGGATTAAGCTTTTTAGGCAGTGGATTGGCTCACGCGGCTTTTGGCGGTGTTGCATTGGGATTATTGCTGAATTCCGAGCCGCTGTGGATTGCTGTTCCTTTTACGATTTTGGTTGCTATTGGAATCTTCTGGGTTCGAGATAAAACGGAACTGGGAAGCGATACGGCTGTTGGTATTTTCTTCGCCGTTTCCATGGCATTGGGAATCATTTTTTTATTTCTTAAAAAAGAATACACCAGCGATGCTTTCACCTACCTGTTTGGATCGATTTTAGCTGTAACAAAAACCGACATTAAACTCACAGGCGTAGTCGTTTTAGTAACGCTGCTGACCTTGCCGCTCTGGAGGCGATGGGCTTACGCATCTTTTGATCGAGAGTTAGCCGAGACCGATCACCTTTCAGTCGATAGAGATGATTACCTGCTTTCCATATTAATAGCCGTCACTGTTGTCGTGGCGATTAAGGTCGTGGGAATCGTTCTGATTGCTGCTTTTTTGGTCATTCCTGCCGCCACCTCTCGATTGCTCTCCCGAACCTTCCGTCGTATGACAATCCTTTCGATTATTATTGGTGTCATCAGTGCAATCATTGGGTTGTGGTTATCCTATTACCTCGATGTTCCAAGCGGTGCAGCCATCATTCTCTTTCAAGCCTTGTTATTTTTTCTCTCCATGTCTTTCAAATCGTTGAAAAAGAATTAAATTTATTGTTGAATATTGAGTTTTATTTTTCTATATTATTCAGAAAATAATACCTTTCAAAATATAAATCCAAACTGGAGGAAACATTAATGCCAACCTGTCATGAAATGAAAAAAGGTGAAATCTTCGTTTGTGAAGGCTGTGGGTTGAAATTGCAAGTCATTGACGAATGCAATGAAGTTGGATCACCATCAGAAGACTGCTGCTGTCATCCTGAAGCAGAGGATTGTACGTTCTCTTGCTGCGGGAAAGAGATGGTGAAAACGAAAGCTTGATTATGGCTCAATGATTTTCACATATTGAATAGTGGAATGATGGAAGGATGGAATCGTGCCAGGAATTGATTCTACCAAAAAGCAGACTGTTCCAAAATTCCAGCATTCCATTATTACTGCTAAGTTTGAAATGCAGCCCTGACAGAAATTATTAGAAAAAACATTGACATTTAAAATAAAAAACCATACCTTATTTCTCGAAAGTGCTAATAAAAGCATTTTGGAGAAATATTATGAGATACATCGAATTCAGAAACGCATTAAAAAACTTCACCGTATTTTCTTTAAATGAAATAAAGAAGATCGATAGCTGTTTTCATCGCCGACGATTGAACGAATGGCAGGATAGGGGCTACATCAGGAAGATTATCAGGGGATACTATGTTTTCTCTGATCTGGAACTAAATGAAAATATATTATTTGAAATTGCCAATAAGATTTATAAGCCTTCATACATCTCTTTTGAGATGGCATTATCGTACTACAACCTCATCCCCGAAAGCGTTTATGGTGTGACTTCTGCCACAACACAGAAAACGAATAATTTTTCAACGCCAATAGCCGACTTCAAATATCGACGAATCAAGCTCAGTCTTTTTTGGGGCTACGATTTAGTAAATTTTAATGGCAAATCATTTAAAATCGCCAGCATCGAGAAAGCGATTTTAGATTATTTTTACCTCAATCCAGGGATTCAAACCATCAGCGATTTTGAGAGCTTGCGAATCAATTCTGAAACATTCCGGGATCAGGTAAATGAAAGAAAACTATTGGAATTTCTTGAAAGATTTGTTCATAAAAGATTAAACACAACAATAAATCTATTTTTGGAGTTCATGAAAAATGCTTGACTTATCTCAAATAGAATCATTTTATCCTGAGCCTGTTCGACCTTTTAAAAAGAATATTTTGCGAGAATATATTCAGTACAAAATATTGGAAATTATTTTTGATTCAGAATTCACACACAAATTGGTATTTATGGGAGGCACTGCAATCAGGGTCATTCATGGTAGCAATCGATTTTCAGAAGATCTGGATTTTGATAATTTTAATTTGAAAAGAGAAGAATTTGAAAAAATCGCTAAACTCATCCAGGGAAGATTACAGCTTGAAGGTTTTGAAATCGAAATCAGAAATGTGTTTAAAGCAGCATTTCATTGTTACATTAGCATTCCTAAAATACTGTATGAATATGGAATTTCTGGGCATAAAAAGGAAAAATTGATGATCCGGCTGGATACGGAGCCGCAGGGAATCACTTATTCACCTGGTAAAATAATTATCAATAAATTCGATGTTTTTACAAGAATCAATATTGTTCCATTGGATTTATTGTTATCACAGAAGCTATTCGCAATTTTAAATAGAAAGCGGGCGTTGGGACGTGATTTTTTCGATGCGATATTTTTATTTGCCTATACCAAACCAAATTTCAATTATTTAAGCTCAAAAATGAATATCATCAATATGAGAGAACTGCAAGATATACTGATAAAAAGATGCGAATCGATTAATCTTAAAAAGATTTCGAGCGATGTTGAGCCATTTTTGATTTATCCAAACGAGACAAAGAAAATTTTACTTTTTAATGATTATATCAAAAATCTGGAATCAGATTAATACGTTTTCTGATTTCTTCCACAGAACTTTTTAAATCCCATAGAAAAGAAATATCTGTGGGATTTTTTAATCTGTGGGGAAATTAAACTAAAACCTTCGCAAGCATAGTTTTTCAACAGATATATTTTTGACCCGGATTTTTAATAATCTCAATCCTATTTACGCATAAGATAAAATTAGTAAGTAATTAAAATAAGATATGCTTGGGGAAGGCTAAAGGATTTTGTTACAATGAAAAGGGATCGTCAATACATGAAATGAATTGGTTTTCTGATTCAAACCGATTTACCCTTGCGAAGGTTCCGAACCTTCGCAAGGATTAAAATCCGAAAACTGCTTTGTTTTGAATATATTATCATGAGGGATTGAATGAGGACTATTATATTTATTATTTTAATACTAATTTTTATAACATCCATTAATTTCACAGTTGTTAATTCTCAAACTCCCAGCGCTGAGGATCCAATTTTTTCGCATAACAGCGGTTTTTATTCAGGCTCAATTCAAATTACACTCTCAGTATTGTCGCCGGGGGCGATCATTCATTACACACTGGACTCATCTGATCCCATGGAAGCGAGTCCAATTTATGCCGGTCCAATTGAGATAAACCAGACGACTGTCGTGCGAGCCAGAACTTTCCAACCGGGTTTTAATCCCGGTAACATTAAATCACATACCTATATTTTAAACCAGGATTTTAGTATACCAGCTCTTTCGATTATCACTGATCCAACAAACATCTGGGGAGACAGTGGAATATATTCAAATTATGATATCAGGGGAGATGAGTGGGAGCGCCCGGCAACGATTGAATTTTTTGAAAGTGATGGATCATTGCAATTTTCGTCCGATTTAGGACTGCGCATTCACGGCGGTACCAGCCGGGTATTTGAGAAGAAGTCCTTTCGTTATTACTTTCGAAGTGAGTATGGTCAGAGCAGGCTGCGTTATCAATTATTTAAACCAAAAGACATTACGGAGTTCAAACGTTTTGTGTCATCCGCATCGTTTCAGGATGCTCCCGGTAATAGCGCTTACGGTTCCGGGACATTGTTGCGAGACGCTGTTATGCATGAGATCGGAAGACGGATTGAAAAAGATATTGCCCTGGGAACTCGCCCTGTTGCACTTTTTCTCCTCGGCAAACCCTGGGGAATTTATAATGCGATTGAGCGGATTGATAGACATTTTGTTGAAATTAATTTTGGCATTAACGATTGTGATATAATTGAAAATCTTTCAGAAGCCAGAGAGGGTACAATGGATCGCTGGAATGAAATGATCGGTTTTTTTGAATCCAGCGATCTCAGTTTACCGCACAATTATGAGATAGCCCGGTCTTATATCGATATTCAAAATTTTACACGCTATTATTTGGTGGAAATATATGGCGGCAATATGGATTGGCCTGATTATAACAATTTTGCTTTTTCTGGTCGCAATCATGGTGATAAATGGAAATGGGTGTTATGGGATTTGGACAATGCCTTCGCTTATATTAGTGCCAATAATTTTGCATTGGCGACTGATGATACCATCAGGGGAACGGTTATTTTGAGGAAACTGTTGGAAAATGACCAGTATAGAGTATATTTCCTGAACGAATGTGCCGATATTTTTAATACAACAATGAAGCCTGAGAATGTTAAAACAATTATCGATTCACTGGCAGCAGTTATACGGAATGATATTGGATTTGAGGTCGAACGATGGGGGGGAACCATTGAAGAATGGGAGAATAGCGTTCAGTTTCTGAAAAATTTCGCCAGTTACCGTCTCGATCGACTCTGGCAATATATTTTGGGTGGCTTAGACGTTGAGCAGAAATATCTTTTGACCCTCCAAACTCCAGAGGGCGGCAAAGGGACGGTTCGATTAAATAGCCTCTTTATTGGTCAATTTCCCTGGGAGGGTTACTATCCCGGGGAAATCCCGATTGAGTTGGAAGCCATACCGAAACCTGGATTCAAATTTAAACGGTGGAGCGATCCAGCGCTCCCATCAGAAAAAACAGTGACTTTAATCATCAAAACTGACTATTTGATCTACCCGGTATTTGAACCGGACAATCAGAAAGCGACGATTGTTATCAACGAAATCAATTATAACAGCGCTGCGAATTTCGATCCCGAAGATTGGGTGGAACTGTATAATCCATCTGGTGCTACGATTGATTTGAGCGATTGGCACCTAAAAGATGATGATGATACGCATGATTTTGAATTCCCGGGCGGAACAATGATTGAACCGCATGGTTTCCTGGTGGTCAGCCGCAACCAGGCTGCTTTCCACAATTTATTTCCAGTTGTGAATAATTGTTTCGGAGATTTTGGATTTGGACTGGGGGGCAGTGGTGATGCAGTGAGAATTTATAATTCATCTTATGTTTTGATTGATTCCGTCACTTATGATGATAAAGCTCCCTGGCCCATTGAGGCAGATGGAAATGGAGCGACACTTGAGCTTATCGATCCGGCGTTGGATAATACCTTGCCAGAAACTTGGCGAGCGAGCAAAGGACACGGTTCCCCGGCAAAACCGAATCTCTCAATACCACAACTGACCGGTTTTGTGGTGAAAGATAGCAGCGGTTCCACAAAGTTTACAAATAGTCGTGAAGTATTGATTGAAATGACAGATTCGGATAACGACGGTAAAATTATCGAATGGCTTATTAATGAAAATTCCAATCCTCCAGATCCCGGTGATTTTGTTCTGGTAAACAGACCCACCAATTATTATATTCAAAGTCCCGAAGGAGCTGTGACGATTTATGGCTGGGTGCTGGATGATGAAAATCAAGTGAGTTTTATGACTGATAGCTCCCATACAAAAATTACGCTCGACCTAACGAATCCAAATGTTTCGTTGAACGTTGTAGATTCCACTCAATTGCAGATAAATTATTGTGAGCCAGTTGTCGGAGCTGCCGATGCTGGCAACTATGAAATCATTCCATCCCTCGATAGTATAACCGTTACCAATCAAAGTGAAAATCGTTATCAACTCATCACTTTGAAGGAACAAAATCCAGGACTTGCTTACCAATTAATCATTAGCAATGTTACAGATTCGGCAGGAAATTCCCTGGAAAAAAGTCATCTCTTTTTTACCGGGTATGGCAGTGTAACAGAGCCATTGAAGTTGAAGCTAATCAAAGGAAGCCAGTGTGAACCGGGTAACGGGTGGGAAAATGCAGTAGATGGCGATATTGATGGTGCGGATGGAACAGTCAGGGCAAATGGGAAGCCTTGTTTTGCTATTTTTGCTTTTTCTGATGAAGGGTTATATCTTATTCATAAGTTTCGATTGATAACCGATTCAGGAATCGGATCGGCAGATTTTTGGGCGCGGCAATTTCAAATCGAAGTTTCAACAACCGATTTAAATCCTCAAAATTTTGTATCCGTTCTAAATGCTGAACAGAAAGGAGGAGATTGGGAAGAGTTTCCCATCGCTCCAATTGATGCCCGTTATATAAAATTTAATGTCATTCAGCCAGATAGTGGCTGGCGCCAGGTCGCTGAATTTGAAGCCTGGGGAAAGGATTCAACTGTGATTTCAGCAGTCGATGAGTCTGTACTGAATACTGGTTCATATTATGATTCTAATTACGACTTTCAGGATGGAACAAAAATAGTATTTTCAAATTTTCCTAACCCATTTAATGAGAGGACAAACATAATTTATAAATTGTCATCTCCATCCCATCTACGGATAACAGTTTATAACATTATTGGCGAAGAGGTTAACATGTTGGTAGATAACTGGAAAACAACCGGAATTCACCAGGTATCGTGGGATGGCAGGGATGCAGGAAATATGATTGTACCGTCGGGAATTTACCTGCTTCGAGTGAGTTCTGATAAATTTAATCAAACCAGGAAAGTAATTTTGATGAAATAATGAAAATGTACTGATTCCATCGCTCCGAGCGATGGAATCAGTGCTGATAAGAAAAAAATATTTACGATTAAAGATTAACGATTTTTGATTTACGAACGAGTACTGCTGGAAGAATCGGAACTTAAAGAATCAATAATACTTCTAAAATCATAAATCGTTAATCCCCCGATAAATCGGGATTTTTAACTTGTTCTGAAATCAAAACAGGATCAGCTGAGGTGGTGAACTATTACAACATTTACAATTCTAAACCAGATTTATCTCACCTAAAAAGTCTTCAAAAAAAAATATATTGAAAAAGTCAATCTAATGTTATATCTTCTCTTATATAAAAATTCCAATCCCAAAACTGGAGAAGATCCAATGAAACGATCCTTATTTTTTGCCACAACTTTACTTCTATTCTTAGCTTTCAATTTTCTCACTGGCTGCACTCAAAAAACCAAATACGATATCATCATTAAATCAGGAACAATTATCGATGGTACTGGTAATGCTGAATTAATTGCTGATATTGGCATCACTGGTGATCAAATTGTCGAAATCGGTACGATCCCTGAAAACAAAGGAAAAAGTATTATCGATGCCACCGGTTTGTGTGTCGTTCCTGGCTTCATTGATGTCCACACCCATGTTGATCGAAAAATAGCCGAGGAGCCGACGGTTAAAAATTACTTGCTTCAAGGCGTGACCACGGCGGTTGGCGGCAATTGTGGAGCATCGGAATATCCATTGTCTGAACTGTTCACTCAACTGGAAGAAAAAGGGATCGCTATAAATTTTGCAACGTATGTCGGGCATAATACGGTTCGAAAACAGGTCATGGGACAGGGAGATCAAGCGCCGACGGCTGATGAGATGGCTCAAATGCAGCAATTAGTGAAACAGGAAATGGAAGCCGGGGCAATCGGCTTTAGCACGGGACTCTCTTATGTGCCAGGAATTTATTCGACCACAGAAGAAATTATAGAATTGGTCAAAATGACGGCGCCTTTCAATGGAATTTATGCAACCCATTTGAGAAACCAGGGACGGCAGATTCAACAGGCTATCGAAGAAGCCATTCGTATCGGACGAGAAGCCGGTGTGACTGTCGATATTTCGCATATAAAGCTTGCTGAAGAAGCAGTGTGGAGCAAATACCATCTCATTACTGGTCCCATCGAAAAAGCCCGAAACCAGGGGATGAGAGTTTACATGGATCAATATCCATACACTGCCACCAGCTCGGGATTTACCAGCAGCTTTCCTGGCTGGGCTGTTGCTGGCGGGCATGATTCATTGTTGGAACGATTAGAGGATCCCAAAAAATATCAGCAGATCAAAACAGACATTATTGAAAAACGACTGACATCTGAAAGAGACATCGATAAGCTGAAAACGATTTACGTGGCTTACAATGAAAATCATCATGAATACGAGGGGAATAACCTGGCTGAAATTTTAGATATGCTGGGCAGGGAAAAAACAGTCTCCAATGGCTCTGACCTGATTATCGAAATGCAAAAAACCGATCGACCTCGTGGCGTATTTTTTCAAATGGCTGAACTGGATGTGGCAGAGTTGATGAAAAAGCCCTATAACATGATTGGCTCTGATGGCAAAATTGAAATCCCTGGTGTTGAGGTTCCACATCCACGGGCTTATGGTACCTTTCCCCGGGTGATTGGCAAATATGTTAGGGATGAAGCTGTACTCACCTTGCCTGGTGCGATTCGCAAAATGACTTCGCTGTCAGCCGAAGCAATGGGATTTGAAAAACGCGGTCTATTGAAAAAAGGATATTTTGCCGACATTGTTATTTTTGACCTGGCTAAAATTCAGGATAAAGCGACGTTCGAAAATCCACATCAATATCCGAAAGGAATTCGTTGGGTGATCGTAAATGGAAAAATTGCGGCTGAAGATGGTGAAGTTGTTGAAAGAAATGGAGGTAGGATATTGTATGGAATGGGTAGAAACCTGTAATAGGATTCTGGTGGAGAGTTATTAAATATTTTTATTGTCAAATTGTCAATTGATAATTAAGTTAGGAGAAATATCATAAGGAAAAAATACTGATGGATCAGTCTTTAATGGAAGATGTATTTAAGATTACCGCTCATGTTATCAAATTTCCGGTAAAAAAATATGGATAGATTACGATGACGAAGCTGATGTACTTTATATTAGCTTTCAACGTCCTCAGAAATCTACCAGGCGATTGCGGCTTTCAGGGGCTTCACTTTTTTGATCAATGAAAGTTGCATCGATTACTTCAAGCCATTGGAGAACAGGTGGTACAACTATGCCTTGAAAGACCTCGCTGCAATGGGTAGCGAGAAAACTCGGTTCATTTCCCTGGATTAAGAGAAAGGCAGCTTCGTCCAATTCAGCCCTGATGCTCGGCTAAGTTTGAGCGGCACTCACTTCACCTTTCGTCACCAGCGAAAATACGATTACCAATTTGACTCCCAACAGAGCGCCGAATCAGCCGAAAATATTAATCGAGGTGATTTCAAGGCGCAACTGTCCCTGCCAAAGGATAGCACTATTAATGGTTTTTACAACAACACTGATTTCAGCCAGGTGCTTTACGGCGTTCGCTACAAGGGCATCAAAGGCGAACTGGTTCAGGAGATAAATTGGGACGACTTTTGCTCCAAAAAAGAAACGCTCAAATGCGACCTGGAATACCAGGTTCCGCAGGGAATGCTGAAAAAGCTATCGTTCAAATCCATGCGAATCTATGCCGTCTGGCGGAAAAGCTGGGAAGACATCAATCGGTCGCAGGATTCAACCTCATCCTTCGCTACTAAAAGAATTTATGATGATCCGTAAGCAAAAATATCAAATATCAAATAAATAAAATATCAATTCCCAAAAAGCAAACTCCAAATAATTTCCAATTACCGAAATTACAAATTCCAAACTAAAAACGTTTTCGTTATTGAAATTTGGATTTTGAAATTTATTTGGAATTTGGATGTTGGAATTTGGATTTTTTTTTACAAGATCACCATCCAATATTTCCGTGACCATGAACAAAAATTGGCTTATTCGACCACGATCCGTGACAATCCCATGATCTGGTTTGAAAACCGCTGGAGCGAACGGCTTTATACCCGATTGAATTTCACCTATCGGCATGAAGCAAGAAAGATCGGTCGGCTCAGCGAAGACATGTCTGATTTTTCTCCGTTACTAGGAATCACCTACCGCTTCCGTGATTCAGCGTCGGGCAAAACCAGGGCAGAGATCAGAAACGATGCCAGCTTTTCATTCTATCGCAGCCACAAGCTTTACCAGGACGATAATTATAATAGCCTCTCCAACGCCCTCGCCATCGACTATTACCCCACCTCTGTTTTTATCCTCAGGTTCAGGCTGGTAACGTCTTACAAAGACCTACTTGATTCCAACCAGGATGTTTTAGCGAATACGTTGGAGTTTAGATTGACGGCGCAGTTTTAATA
>CBFDBN010000079.1:0-11757 GCA_965603055.1 uncultured bacterium
TTATTAATATTTTCATTTTGATCACCTACCTAAGTTTTTATGAGACGGCAAACGTGAGACGTGAAACGTGAAATGTAATTAGTGAATAGTGAAAAGGGTAATTCCCATAGTCTGCCTTTTCACCTTTCACTTCTTACGCTTCACTTTTCACTAAATCTTTTCATCTCACATCTGCCGTTTCACGATTTTATGAACGTCCCATTTCGATATTCCTGAAACGCCACCATCAATTCCTCATCAGTATTCATTACAATGGGTCCCCGCCAAGCAATGGGCTCGTTTAATGGTTTTCCTGAGACAAAAAGGAAACGAACAGGATCATCTTCGGTGCTAACTTTGATTCCACCTCCATCATCAAAAATTGCCAGATGGTCAGTTTGAATCATATTCTTTTTTTCAGCATCGAAATAGCCGCTGCCTTCGAATACAAAAGCAAATGCTTTGTATCCTTTTTTTGTACTAACTTCAAATTCACTATTTGGCGAGACAGCAATATCAAAATATTCCGTATCCACGACCAAATCCTGGACAGGTCCCTTTGTCCCATTCAATTGCCCGGCAATAATTTTGATCTTCACATTCGGGTTGGGATAAAATTCCGGAATTGTCTCACTCTTGACATCCCGATATCTCGGATCCATCATTTTATGTGACTTTGGCAGATTGACCCAGAGCTGGAATCCTCGCATTTTTCCTTCAAATCGCTTCGGCATTTCCTGGTGAACGATGCCATTACCCGCCGTCATCCATTGCACATCGCCTGAATAGATCACGCCTTTATTGCCCAGGCTATCGCCATGTTCCACTTCGCCAGCCAGCATGTACGTCACGGTCTCAATCCCTCGATGCGGATGCCAGGGGAATCCAGCCAGGTAATCGTCGGGATTATCCGAGCCGAAATTATCCAGCAATAAAAACGGATCTAATAATGGCATCTCGTAATAGCCAAACCCCCGTTTCAGCTTCACACCTGCCCCTTCGAGGGTGGATTTGCTTTGCAAAATTTTGTTTATTTTTCGAATATTTTTCATGGTTAACTTCCTTAAAATTCGAGAACTGATCTCAATCGTTAACAATTAACAATTCACAATTATCAACGGACCGTACGACATCTTTTTGTCGGATTGACAATGAGAATTTTTTTAATTGTCAATTGTGAATGGTCAATTGATAATTGTCAATTAGAACTTAAATACCACCTTCGCAGATAGTTCCTCAACATAAAAAAACTCGTGACCCTCCACCCATTTGCCCTCTTTGAAATATTGAGATTTATTATGTAGTCTGCCATCGGGCAAAATCTCACCAGTGGACTTCACTTCGGTAATGCCGTCTTTATTGCCGGTGAGATATTCATGCCCGATCCATTTATTGCCATCAAAGCTGAACGTTCCTTGTGTATAAAATCCCGCTGTTGTAAAATAAAAGTAGATCAGTTGTTAGATATTTGGATTTTGTCATTTGAAAATAACCGATTCTATTTTTCTGCTACATGTATAGCTACATTCTGAAACATCAGCGGATTATGCTGAACATTTTTCCAGCCAATGCCTGAAATCAATTCACTCAATTCATCTGCTGTGTAAAAGTTTTCAATGGAAAGCGGTAAATAAGAATAAGCATCGGGATATGATGTGAACCAGCGCCCCAATCGGGGAATAATATTTTTAAAGTAAAATGAAAACATTTTCTTTAACACGGGATTGTTTTGCCTGACCATCTCCAAGGAAACGACTTTACCGCCGCGTCGAATGACTCGATACAATTCCGAAAATACCTGTTTCACCTCGATCACATTTCGTAATGCAAACGCTGTGAATGCGCCGTCCAATGAGTTGTTTTCAAATGGCAGTTTCATAGCATCAGCTTGAACCCAAGTTACCGATTGATGGTTAAATTTCCCATTCACTTTTTCCTGTGCCAATCGCATCAACGGTTCACAAAAATCCAATCCAATAATTTTAGCTCCTGGCAGATATTTTCTGGCTGCTAAAATCATATCACCGCTGCCGGTTGCCAGGTCCAATAGGATGCCATCTTTTTTGAAATTTGCCAATCGAATCGCTTTTCGCCGCCATCCCATATCCAATCCCAACGACATGACTCGATTCATATTGTCGTAATGATCTGGAATTGAGGTAAAAAGATTGAGTACATAATTCTTTTTTTGTTCAGATGTCTCGAAGCGACCGGCAAAGGGATTTTTTTCTGAACTATGGATATCAACATCCTCAAAGTCATCTGGATAATCGGTTGTATCATGAGAGCCCCAGAAATTTGCAGCTTCTTCACAACTGGAAAATTCATCTGGTATGGGAGCAATATGTTTTTTTCTTAATTTCATTCGCCGCTAAATATCAGATAATTTCTTAATCTTCTCCACGATAATCGAACTGGATACTCCTTCCACCATCGGCAACAATACAATCTCTCCGCCATACACTTCAACCACTTTTCTCTCATCCTGATCGATTGTGTCGATGGTATAATCACCGCCTTTAATATAATAATCCGGCTTGATAAATTCAATCATTTTGATTGGGCTTCTATCAGAAAATATAACCACATAATCCACATAAACAATCGAGCTAAGAACTTTGGCACGATCCTTTTCGGAAAAAACTGGTCGATTATCTCCTTTTAATTTTTTAATCGATTCATCGCTATTAAGCCCAACCACCAGAAAATCGCCGTAGGCTTTTGATCGCTCGAGATAATCTACGTGCCCGGCGTGGATGATATCAAAGCAGCCGTTTGTCCAGGCGATCCGCTTTCCTTCCCGGCGTGCCGGGTTCAATATTTGAATTAGTTCTTCTAAATTTAACAATTTTTTCATCATATTAGTTTCTGGGAATAATGGAATGCTGGAATATTGGAATAATGGATTGTGGGTATGCACTTTACTAAGGTATATACTATATAGTGCTTGAACAAAAACTAGCCAATAATGTTATTTCGAGCGAAATGAGAAATCTAAATATATTGAAATTATTGGACTTATAGATTTCTCCCTTCGGTCGAAATGACAAAAAAAGAGTTTTGGTTTAGACACTATATATTGTGGTTACCTGACTAAAGTGCATACCCATATAATTGATTATCAAAACACAAAAGATCCACTATTCCATTGTTCCATTTCAGGTTATTTCCCTCTCCTGCTTTAAAATGAATTCCGCTGCTTCCAACAAATCTTTTACAATAAAATCAGGTTTCGTTTCGAGCGACGTCGGGTCTGGTACTAACTCGCTCTCAATCAATATTGTTTTCATACCCGAATTTGCGCCCGCTTCAATATCGATCGTACTATCGCCAATAAAATAGCTATTCGCCAGGTCGATATTCAATTCTTCTTTTGCCTGTCGCACCAATCCAATTTCTGGCTTGCGACAGGGGCAGTTTTCCGCTTTGCTGTGGGGACAAAAATAAATTTTGTCGAGCGTAATACCAGCCTTAGAGACTTCCGTCAACATTTTTTTATTCACTTGGTAAAAATCTTCTTTGGTGAAATACCCCAGTCCGATCCCCCCCTGGTTGGTTACGATCACCAGTCGATAGCCCATATCCTGCATTTTTTTCAAGCCTTCCAGCGCATTGGGCAGCAATTTAAATTTTTCTGGCTCGCTGAGATAGCCGATGTCCCAATTGATTGTCCCATCCCGATCCAGGAAAATGGCTGGCATCATTTTGGGTGGTTTCCGTTTCAAATGAACTGTCCGTTCCTGTTCCTCGACAAACTGGTCCCCATCTCTGCCACCGTTCTGAATCCGGTTGATAATTTCTGTTGTTGAAATTTGTTCTTTAATTGAAATTAATCGAACTTCGCCGCCGATTTGTTCCACAATTTCTTTCGAAGTCAATTGCGAAGCTGAATAATCCCCGGCTTTGAAATAAATATGCGGTTTTAATAATTGAATGTTTTGAGCATTCCGGCGCTCATCAAACAGAAACACAAAATCTACCGATTCTAACGCAGCTACGGTTTTCAAGCGTGATTCTTCCGTAACAATCGGTCTATCTTCACCCTTGTATTTTTGGATCGAAGCATCGCTGTTGAGCCCGACAATTAATTTATCACATTGAGAGTTTGCAGCTTCAAGATAATCGACATGCCCGGCATGTAACAGATCAAACGCTCCAGAGGTAAAACCGATAGTCAAACCGTCTCGACGAAACTGATCACAAATTGGAATAAGCTGCTTTCGGGTTTTGATTTTATCATTGATCATTTATTTTTCCAAATTGGAACGAGCCAGAACTAAAAAAAGATATAGAACGCGGATCGAACGGGTTGAGCGGATTAAAACGGATTGATAACAATAACTAATCTGTTTAGATCCCTGCCTGCGGTAGACAGGCATTGGATCAGTTAAATGGTCCGCGTTCTATTAAGTCTTAATCCATTGTGTAAATACCTACCAGTTATCACCCATCTAATTCCCCAATTACCCAGTCACCTAATACCAAGTTACCTAATCACCCTATTTCGGAACTTTAAAATAATGCGCCTCAACAATCGCACAAAGCGCATGATAAACATGAAGATGTAATTCCTGGATAAGATGGGTACTGCTGGCAGGAACTTGAATGGGAATATCCACTATTTGCGCCAAGTTACCGCCGTTTTGCCCGGTCAGTCCGACTGTTTTGATGCCAACGGCTCTGGCTGTTGTCACCGCATAAGCGACATTTTTGGCATTTCCACTGGTGCTGATTCCTATTAGTATATCACCGGCTCTCCCAAGTGCAAAAAGCTCCTGGGCGAATCCGATGTATGGCACTGGAATGTCGTTTTCTATGGCTGATTTCAAAGAATGATTTAAGCCCAATACTATTACTGGAAAGCCATATTCCAGCGCATCTGCCAATAGCGGACCTCCGGGTAAATCATGAAACTTTTTTTGATCTTCCTGCATGAGATTTCGCTTTCGTTGGAACGATTTCAACATCTCTCCTGAGATATGCAGGCTGTCCGCAAAACTGCCGCCGTTGCCGCAAAGGAAAAGCCGTCCATTGTTATCAAAACACTCCACAATCAGCATGTAACTTTGAATCAAGTGGTTTATAACTGGTTCGAGCAGTGGAGTTCGCTTCCTGAAATCGATAATAATTTGAACGATGTCCGGGTGCTGTTCTAAAAATTGTTTGGTATTGATGGGTAAATTTTCAAGTATGTTCGATTTCATAATGCACTCATTTTTTGTTTTTTCAATAGTTAAATCCGCAAAAAATCCTTTCAAAGGTCTGTCCTAAGTCGCTTTATCAATAAAATTGATCCGCAGACGGATTTCAAACCTTTGAAAGCCTTTGAAAGGATCGAGTAATCGTTCTAAGTATTTAACCGATTCACCTGAACGATAATCTCATTAAAGTCTATCGCTATACCGTCAGGTGTTTCAGATTCATCCTGCGGTGCCAGACGGGAAGCGCTGGCTCGCTGTAAACTTTCAAAATATCGCCGTTCAAAAACAATTTTTGGTTGGTAGCCTTTTTTGTTCAATGGCAATGGCAGCCAGATGGTTTTCATCCCGATGGAACGAGCCGGTTTCACATCATTATCCACTCGATCTCCGATCATGATGGATTCGCGAGGCTCGCATGCTGCTTGCTTCAATGCCCAATTAAAAAACTCTGGATAGGGCTTGCTCATCCCCACGATTTGGCTGATGCCATGAACCTGGAAATACTTTAGTAGTCCCAAATTTTCAAGGACAGCAACGACCTCTCGCGGTTGATTGGCGATAATTCCCAAATTAAACCTTTCAGCCAGTTTTTGAATGACCGGAACAACATCAGGCATTAGTGGACTCCATTCTGCCCAGTTCTCTGCCAGCATTCGCCGAATCCGTTTATCCTCTCTTTGCCAGGTTCCATCACCTAAAAATCGTTGCATTATTGTTTCGTAATGCTTGCCATTGCGTTCCACCAAAATTGACCATTCCCGCGCTGCCATGAGTTCATCTAACGTGACCTGCTTCTCATTCTGCTGAATCGCCTGAAAGATTTCATGATAGAAAAATGCCATGGCAGGATCATCGTTTAAAATCACATTTCCGACATCAAAAAAAATCCATTTAATCATTTTTTAACCTTATCGATCATAAAAAATCTCTAAGATTTTTTATAGTTAATCATAAATAATATCTTATTTTTTTATTAAACTAAAAAAATGTAATATGTTTCAAGAATTCTATATTACTCTTTCAAAGGTCACCAATCTTTGAAAGGATTTCTTGCATTCAAAATATATCGTATCTCAAATTCAGATAACCATCAAAGATTAATCGTCTTATTGATTTTCTGTCTTCGTCGAATCGCTTCTAATCGCGTATGATCCTTGGCATTATCATTCCGATCAATGGCAGCCTGGTCGATGGCATGGTCGGTTCCGCCAGCATGCCGGATAACATCGTAAATCGGATCCCAGACACGTCCAATGCGATATTGTTCGGAGATGCGCATTACTAAGTCATAATCTTCGCCATAATTTCGGCTCTGCTCACTATCGTTCATGCCAAACCAGCCTAATTCTCGAATGACCTTAATATGCGCCGAACGGGGCGCACCGGCGCCATTGATACGAAGCAAATTATTCCTGCCATTCTCCTCGGTCCATTCATCATGAGTCACCACAGGAATCTCCACCATGCGGGTAATCTCGCCGGTGGTTTCATCTTTTTTCCAGACCTCGTACGAGCCGATTACCATGCCGATGCGATCATCAGAATCAAAAACTTTCAAAATTTTTTCAACGGCATCCGGTTTTAACCGATCGTCGGAATCCAGTTGAACGTAATATTTGCCGCGTGCTTCCCGAATACCTTTATTCAAACAGTATCCGATATTATTGATGTCTTCAACGATCAATTTTACCGGCGGTTTCTCTGGATCATATTTCACGCCGTCGGGGAGATACGGTTTGACTCCTATTATAGTCGGATCTTCTGGACCGCCGTTTACCACAACAATGACCTCGATGTTTTGAACGGTTTGGGCCTGCACACTTTCGATCGCTGTTCCAATAAATTCTTCTCGATTGTAAACCGGGATTATTACACTGGCAATATAGTTATCAAATTTTTCTTCTTCTTCAGGTAAATAATGGACATGGTGATAATTCACTCCCGGGGACAGGTAGGCGCCAGTACGTTTCAAATGCTCGGTTACTGCCTCTTCCATTTCCAGTTGAATTTCTTTCCCTGAAAGCAGGTAATCAAATACATTATGTTTTTTACCAGCGGTTTGAACAAGATAGGTATAGCCGTTTTTGGCAGCCGCAATGTGAGCCAATTTATAACGTGTAGAAATCTTTAATCGCAAGTCGTAAAGATAAGCAGCATTATACTTTTCATTCAAATCCCCGATTTCATCAATAACGCTTTTGGGCACAAACAAAACTGCTCCTAAATCTAAATTATCCCGCAATCTTCCCTCGTGGTAGTCAAGCAAATGGATGTCTTTTTTCGTCCCATCAGTCTCAACCTGGCAATAATCGGAATAGATCATTCCCAAACCAGGATGGCGATCGGCAACAGCCAGAAATATCTCCAGTGTACTGAGCCGAAATGTAATAAGGGAATGAATATTGTTAACGAGCATGATAAATTTTCCAGTCGCGTTAGCAATAGCATAATTTATCGCCCCGGCACGATTTTTAAATTTACCCGGGATGAATCGAATTCGCTCATCCGCTTTTAATGCTGGAAAATCAATATTATTGCCTCTATCATCAACGATCAATAGCTCCCACTTATCATAATTCTGACCAATCAAACTTTCAATAGTCTGGTTCAAGGCTTTATTATCATAGCCTAATTCATCATTGTAGATCATAATAATCGTAATTTTCTTCATGAACCTGGCTCCGTGTTTAGTTTATTATTATAAATAATGGAATGTGACCGTCACCTCCGAGGTGACGGTCACATTAGTATTGCATAAAGATAAATTTAAATTACAAATTTTGCAAGGAAAAAATGAAAAAATTATAATTTAATGTGGTTAGTTTAGTGATGAATTTTGAGTGGTGAATTGTGAGATGCGGACATAAGACGATAAAATTGAGAAGATTTAAATATTACTTATTGCTCTTCAATTTTATAATAACTTTTTCATCTAAACCGGTAATCTTAGAAATCAGTTTAACATCTAATCCTTGAGCTAAAGATTTTTTTGCTGTCTCGATTTTACTTTATTCTTTCCCTTCTTCTCCACCGGCCTTCAAACTATCCTTTATTGCCTTTTCCCTGGCACTTCTAAAGATATAAATAAAATCTTCCTGTTTAAATTGAATTTCCCGTTCTTTTTCATTTAAAGAAGTTGTATCCGCTATTTCAAAAGCCTTTAATATGTGTGATTCTTTAAATGACATGGGGATATCATCTAATTTTCCAACATTTTTTATAAAATAAATCCACTTATATAATTCAATAGTTGAGAACATCGCTTTGATTGAACAACATCAACGCGTAATTCGTATAATTGGTTCACTGGTCTGGTAATCGGTGTTTTGTCTAACGGTTGCCCAATAAGTTTATAGTTCTTGCCATTACCATTGCGGCATGTTGGGTTTGGTAGTTGGATAAGCCCAAGCCGATGTAATCGTAATAACAATACTTTACAACTCATTACTTGGGCGCGGCCAGACTAAGGGATTACAAAATTTTTAAAATTATTGTTGACAAACAATAAAAGATTGTTATATTAAATGTAAAATACAAATGCGATGAAGACCGAAGAAGCTTATGTCCATTGGATTAAGCGATGTTAAAATGTCAAAGGAAAATATAGGGATATAATGTCTACCAAAAGAGTTTTTATGTAAACAATAATTTTACTTATTTAAATGAAAGGTACCGATCATGCAATCGTTATTCAAATCAAAACATGTATTACTAAATTTCTTAATTCTTTCTGTCCTTATCAGCCCGGTCTTTTCTCAGGAGAAAGAGAACGAGAAATCGGAAAAAGAGAAACCAAAATTTCAAAAATACGAGGACGTCATCCCTGATACGGCCGTTACGAAAAAGGGGATTTTCATAACCCATGAGGTGGATGGAAAACTGTATTATGAAATCGATGAAAGTCAACTGGGCAAGGAATTCCTTTGGCTCACCCAATATGCAAAAACCCAAACGAGCTTTGGTTACGGCGGAACTGAAGTGATCAGAAGAGTGGTCCGCTGGGAACGTCTCCAGGACCACATTTTATTGAGGAATGTTGAGTATCAGCTACGAGCCAACGAAGGAACTCCTGAGAATATCGCTGTTAAGGCTTCCAGCGTTGATGAGATTATCAGGGCCCTTAAAATTGTTACCTTCGGAAAAAACAAAGCACCGGTCATCGAAGTGACCGGTTTGTTTAAAGAAGACACCCACGAATTTAGCCCGAAGGAATCATTAAAAGCTTCCGGCATCGATAAATCAAGAACTTTTATCACTTCAGTAAAAAGTTTCAATCAGAATATTGAAACGCGTGTATTGGCGACTTATAAACTCAAACCGCCAAAACTGGATGCCCCGGCCGGCAGCCGAGACAGGCGATCTTCTAAACATAGCGATCCAAGTCTGGGCAGTGTGACTGTTGAGCTTCACCATAGTATGATCCGCTTGCCGGAACGGCTCATGCAGCCCCGTTTATTTGACAAAAGGGTAGGCTTTTTTGCGGGAACCCACCAGGATTACAGTTCTGAGAGGCACCAGGTCGAAGAAATTCGTTATATACGAAAATGGCGGCTGGAAAAGAAAAATCCGAATCAGGAAGTGAGTGAACCAGTAAAACAGATTGTTTATTACGTTGGACGCGGCATACCCGAGAAATGGCACAAATATGTTATTGAGGGCGTTGAAATGTGGCAGCCGGTATTTGAAGCTGCCGGATTTAAAAATGCGATTATCGGTAAAATGGCCCCCACAAAAGAAGAAAATCCTGAATTTGATGCTGAGGATGTCCGCTACTCAACTATAAGGTGGCTACCCTCAACCATAGCCAATGCTTATGGCCCCCATGTTCAGGATCCCAGGACCGGTGAAATTCTGGAAGCCGACATCCGCATTTTCCACAACGTTCTGAGCCTTATCCGTGACTGGTATTTTGTACAGGCTTCTCCTGGCGATCCTCGAGCACAACAACTCCCCATGCCAGATGAAGTAATCGGTGAAGCCCTGCGTTATGTGGTAGCCCACGAGGTAGGACATACGTTAGGATTGCGCCATAACTATAAGTCTACTTATTACTATGATGTAGAGAATTATCGTGATCCTGAGTTCACCAAAAAATATGGATTAGAAGCATCCATTATGGATTATGGCCGTTTTAACTATATCGCCCAACCCGGTGACGGTGCACGCACCATTCCGATCATAGGTCCCTATGATTATTTTGCTATCGAATGGGGATATCGTGAATTTAACGGAACAAAGACTGCCAGGGAAGACCTACCGCATCTTAATAAAATTGCAGAACGACAATTGAAAGAACCGATGACACGGTTTGGTGGCGGTCGTGAGAATGGAAAAGTTGGAGCTGGTGATCCTCATGCACGCACCGAGGATTTGGGTCATGATCCGATTAAGGCAACCACTTATGGATTGAAGAATATTGAATATATTACTGGTTATATAGTGAAAGCGTGTGGAGAAAAAGATAAAGATTACACCTTACTTAACCACATGTATGACGCCTTGTTAAACCAGATGTACAGAGAGCTGGAACATGTAGGCGCCATGGTTGGCGGCATCGAGATCGACAACCTCGTGTATGGACAGTCCGCCGATGTTTTTACACCTACACCAGCAAAAGAACAACAAGCAGCCGTTGAATTCTTATTAAAAAATGGCTTTCAACCACCAGCTTATTTATTCAAGAAAGATATAATGACACGAATAGGTATGCATAACATTGCGGAGAAAATATCGACCCACCAACGAAGGTTGTTGGGTTCGATGCTGAATACCGATACAGCAACCAGAATACTTGACCTCGAAGCGACAGGCTTTTCGAATTATACATTAGTAGAACTTGTTGATGATCTTAAAAATGGGATTTTCGAAGAGTTGAATGCAAATAATCCGAAGATTGATATTTACAAGCGTAACCTGCAACGTGCATTTGTAGAACAACTGATTACATTTATCACCGGGAAAACTGCTGCAAAAAATGATTTACAGGCTGTTGCACGGGGTATTTTAATTGATTTACAAAAGGATTTCCAAAAGCAGATTATAAAGAATCGAAAGGGAATTGAGCATTATCACTTTGTAGACCTAAACGAAACCATAAACATTGCCATGGAAGGGAAAAAGTTATAAAACACAGTTTTCACCTGATGAACGGAGATCATTAATTCATTTATAATCCGGCTAACTAAAAGGGTTGACCGGTTTATTACCCGCGCTGTCACACCGGAAAATATCCTGGTGTTTGTCACATCCGGCGGTGCTGACTGGCTACCGCAGCCGGAATTTATGGTCGATGCTTTTACATCGGCTTTAAAGAAGGCGTACATAAATGATCTGGTTCTTATGATCACTGACTGGATGGACAAAGAAAATGATCAGAAATGGGAACCCGATGATTATCAACTCGCACTTAATTATTTTCCTAACAAAAAGTAAATGGAAAAGTAAAAAGCTATGGAAAACACAGACAAATTAGCAGTTCTTATAGATGCGGAGAATGCTCAACCGAGCATTGTGGATGGTTTGCTGGCAGAGATAGCAAATTACGGGATAGCCAGCGTCAAGAGAATCTATGGCGATT
>CBFDBN010000080.1:0-11676 GCA_965603055.1 uncultured bacterium
TGAAAATTTTAGGCATTGACACTTCGACTGACATCTGTGGGATCGCGCTTACAGAAGATAAGACATTGATCACCGAATTCAGATCGAATATTAAGCGAGCCCATGCGGAGAAAATTATCCATGCCATCGATCGTGTGTTGGGAGACGTACATCTAAAAATCACTGAGATTGATGGGATTGCTGTATCCATCGGACCAGGATCATTTACCGGGTTGCGGATCGGACTGGCGGCGGTGAAAGGACTTGCTTTGGCGACAAATTTGCCAGTTGTGGCTGTGCCTTCACTGGATGCTTTTGCGTACCAGGCATACTTCTGGCAGAGCCAGGTTTGTCCACTGGTAAAAGCACAGGCTGATGAAGCTTACATGGCTTTGTATCATTTTCAAAATGGTGAATTGATTTACGATTCAGATTATCAACTGGTCACACTTGATTCCCTTGCTGATTTGATTCACCAGAAAACTTTGATTTTAAACATTGGCATGAAAAATTTGCCGGACTTTATAAAAGGTGAGCTTGCAGAATTGGTGACGATTGCTCCGCCAGAATTTAGCTTAACCAGTGGCTATACTGTAGCAATATTAGGATTCGACAAATTTAGCCATCACCAGGTGGAAGATATTGAAAGGCTTGAACCTTATTATTTAAAAGATTTCAAGGTAAAGAAAAAACGTGGATTATAACGAGATACATTTTTCAGAATTGCCCGGTCCGTTTCTTAAAATCGAATCGAAAAACGAGCTATGGTCTCGGATTTTGAATAAAGGATTAACAATTCACCTGCCCGATGGATTCAGACTATTCGTTCGGTGGATGCAATATCAGGATATACCTTACGTCTGTGAAATTGAAAAACAAATTTTTCCTTCACCCTGGCAAGCTGAAAGCTTTTTATACGAACTGGGTAATCGAAATTATAATATTTCTTTTGTTGGCTTGATTGGAAAAAAAATTGTTACTTACTCAACATCTTATGTAGTTTATGATGAGTTTCACATTAGTAATATAGCGGTGGTGCCAGATTCAAGAAGAATAAAAATTGGCGAAACGATGTTGACAATCGCCTTGAAAATTGCTATGAAAAAAAAATGCCAGATAGCGCACCTGGAGGTTAGAAAGAGTAACGTACCTGCCATTGCGTTATATCAAAAACATGGGTTCCAGGCTGTGGGCGTGCGTAAAAACTACTATCAAAATGAGAACGAAGATGCGCTTTTAATGACAAAACAATTATCTGGAGAAAATATACATGGCGTGGTTTAAACGTGATAAATCAGGGCTTATTCCACAAAAGAAAAAGGAAATGCCTAATGGGCTGTGGCTCAAATGTGAAAACTGCTCTGAAATGATTTATAAAAAAGAACTGGATCGGAATTTATATGTGTGCATGAAATGTGGCTATCATCATCGAATGAAAAGCAGCATGTACATCAATATTTTGCTTGATAATGGAAAGTTTGATGAGTTTAACGCTAATATCAAATCAGTGGACGCCCTGAAGTTTAAAGCCCAAAAAAAATACAGTGACCAGTTAAAAGATACAATAAAAAAGACCGGAACCAATGATGCGGTAACAACTGGATTCGGCAAAATAGCAGGCTATCCTGTCGTATTTTGTGTGATGGATTTTTCGTTCATAGGCGGCAGTATGGGATCTGTAGTCGGGGAAAAAGTGGCGCGAGCCACGAAGGTGGCCATCGATAAAAAATTACCGTTAATTGTTGTCTCTGCTTCGGGTGGCGCCAGAATGATGGAAGGAGCGATGTCACTAATGCAGATGGCAAAGACTTCTGCCTATCTTGCCAGACTATCCGATTCGGGATTACCTTTTATCTCGATTGTTACCAACCCGACCACCGGGGGGGTGAGCGCCAGTTATGCCATGCTGGGAGATGTGATCATTGCAGAACCGGGCGCTTTAATCGGATTTGCCGGTCCCCGGGTAATCAAACAAACGATTGGGCAGGACCTTCCTGAAGGATTTCAAACCTCGGAATTTATGTTGAAACATGGTTTTATAGATGCAATCTTTACCCGAAAAGAGATGAAAGAGAAGTTAGTAATAATGTTGAAATTTTTTGGCAGCGTAAGCGGGAAAAATAATGAGCAAACAAAAACCGATAACAATTCTATTGACCAATGATGATGGAATTAATGCGCCTGGTCTTTATGCATTATTTAAAGAAATGAAAAAATATGGCAAGGTTTACATTGTGGCACCGGATAGTGAAAAAAGCGCAGTGGGACATGCGATTACGCTTTCTGATCCGTTGAGGGTACAGAATTTTTATAAAAATGATGAGTTTTTTGGTTATGCGGTGAACGGTACGCCATCAGATTGTGTGAAAATCGCTTATTGGGCTTTAGAAATTAATCCAGATATATTAATATCGGGAATTAACTTGGGCTCAAATACTGGAATTAATATAATTTATTCAGGTACTGTCTCCGCCGCAACCGAGGGTATGTTTTTAAATATTCCTTCGTTTGCAATCTCGTTAACCACATTTACCAATCCAAATTTTGAGATTGCAGCCAGGTTTGCAGGAAGATTATCTCAAATTATTTTGAAAAAAAGTCTCCCCAAAGGAACGCTTTTGAATGTGAATGTCCCTGCCGTTAATAGTGATGATGAGATTAATGGAGTTATAATTACCCGGCAGGGAAATGCGATGTACCGCGAGGAGTTTGATAAACGAACCGATCCGCATAATCGTGTTTATTATTGGCTCACCGGTCAGAAGGTCAAATTAGAAACTGAATCCGATGTGGATGATCGAGCAATTTTGAATAAAATGATTTCGATTACGCCAGTGCATTTTGATTTGACAAATTATGAATTTCTGGAAGAGTTGAGGGAGTGGGGGGTAAAATATTGATACTGGATGCTTGATATTGGATACTCGATTCTGGATGCTTGATTTTCTGTAGTGGTTAAATAATAAATTAGTTTCTAAAAAGTTAAATGCTTGCCCAAAGAGCAAAGACTTTTTAGTTCTCAGAATTGAAATCTCTCAGAATTAAAAAACTAAAAATTTATTTCTGTGTGATTTCATTTCTGTGGACTAATTCTTTTTCTTTTTGGTTTTGGCTTTTCCATGTTAAGGACAATTTGATGAATCAAACAGTGTTGCTTGAAATTCTAGATAATGGTTTAAAAAGTGAATGTAAATTGTAGTGCGTGGAGCGTCGGGTGTGGGGCAATAATGACCCTGTTGTCTGGTTCATGTTATGAAGTTTTGAAAGATGAAACAGGTAGAAAAAACACAAAATTATTCTAATCTCATCAGGGTAAATTTTCCAGACAAAGTCTGGAAAATCACTTTTTATCGAATTGAAATAGAAAGCTTTATGTTAAGATCATGAAAGGAAATGCACATGAAACTTGAAAAAGCAAAAACATTATACAGAGGAGAATGGATTGCCTTTCGTTATTTTGACGAAAGTGATAATCCAGAAGGAGAAATCCTTATCCATGATAAAGACCGTCGAGCGTTTGATAAAAAACTTTTACAGCAAAAATTGACTGGTGTTTATGTAACCTTTACCGGTCAATTAGTTCCCGATGGTTATTCAGTGCTCTTTTAATTGAGGTTCTCAATAATGCGATTTCCTATTGGTATCCCAATAATTATAAGAAATGTTAGAATCAACGGACCGAATGGCTCAGTAAAAATAGATATGTTGCTTGATACTGGGGCTGCGTATACAGCATTATCCTGGACAGACCTTAAAGCTATCGGTTATGATCCCGCAGTAGCACCCGATCGACAAGAAGTAATTACGGCAAATGGTGTGTTAGAAGTTCCCAAATTGAAAATCAAATGTATTTCTATTTCAAACATAGAAGTTAAAGATATAGAAGTGATTTGTCATGACATCCCTGAATTAGCAGGCATTAGGGGATTAATAGGTTTAAGTTTCATTAAACACTTTCGAACTGTTGTTGATTATAAAGAGGGCTACATAGAAATCATTTAGTTCAGACAGAGAACAAAATTCTAATACCCATTTAAGTCTTATGATCAAGGGTAGTTAACTTTTTACAATGTGTTATATGAAAAATCATGATAAACATCCGAAAGAAATTATCTTAATCCTTGATTTCGGTTCTCAATATACCCAACTCATCGCAAGGCGAGTGCGAGAACAGGGGGTGTATTCAGAAATTAAGCCTTATGATTTCCCAATTGAAAAGATTAAAGCGCTGAAACCAAAAGGTATAATTTTTTCTGGTGGTCCTGCTTCTGTTTATCAACCAGATGCGCCATTGATTGGAAAAGAAATGTTCGATCTCAGGATACCGATTTTAGGTATTTGTTATGGACTTCAACTCGTCAGTCATTTATTAGGAGGGAAAGTAACACAAGCTGACCATCGTGAATATGGTCATGCAGAGCTGGAAGTTTCAGGGACAGATCCTTTATTGGAAAATGTTGCCCCTAAAACAAGGGTGTGGATGAGCCATGGGGATCGAGTGGAAACATTACCACCCAAATTTGATGTTATCGGACAAACAGCCAATTCGCCGTATGCAATTATTAGACACCAGCGAAAGAAAATTTATGGACTCCAATTTCATCCCGAAGTGGCACACACAGAACAGGGCATAAAAATTATTAGAAATTTTATTTATAAAATTGCCAACTGTCATGGACTCTGGACTCCAAAATCCTTTATTAAGGATTCGATCCACAACATTCAAAATCAGGGCGGAAAAGAAAAGGTAATCTGTGCATTATCCGGCGGAGTCGATTCCTCGGTAGCAGCGGCGCTTGTTAATGAGGCTATTGGTACTCAACTCACCTGTGTCTTCGTGAATAATGGGCTTTTGAGATATAACGAGGCAAAACAGGTTCAAAATATTTTTCAAGATCAATTTAAATTGAATTTTCGCTATGTCGATGCCAGCCAGAATTTTCTCTCTCGTCTGGAAAAAATTGTTGATCCTGAGCAAAAGCGAAAAATCATTGGCGATGAATTTATTAAAACTTTTGAGCGTGTAGCAAAAGAAATCGGAAATGTTAAATTTCTTGTCCAGGGAACGCTTTATCCTGATGTGATTGAAAGCGTTTCTACTAAAGGTCCCTCGGCTGTAATTAAAAGCCACCACAATGTCGGTGGTCTTCCGAAAAAGATGAACTTGAAATTGATCGAACCGCTTCGCGAA
Source organism: uncultured bacterium (assembly GCA_965603055.1). Lineage (GTDB taxonomy): Bacteria > Zhuqueibacterota > Zhuqueibacteria > Thermofontimicrobiales > Thermofontimicrobiaceae > CBFDBN01. The sequence goes on from CBFDBN010000080.1 coordinate 5,171, forward strand.
CTGTTTAAGGATGAGGTTCGAGAAGTCGGTCGTGAACTTGGATTGTCAAATCATCTCATATTCCGTCATCCGTTCCCCGGGCCAGGACTTGCAGTAAGAATTATAGGAGAAATTACTTCTGCGAGAATCCAAATCGTTCAACAAGCTGATAAAATTTTTATCGATGAATTATATGAAAGCGGCTGGTATGACAAAGTCTGGCAGGCGTTTGCAGTTCTGTTGCCGGTCCAAACTGTCGGTGTGATGGGAGATGAGCGGACGTACGAATCTGTCATTGCCCTTCGAGCAGTGACCAGTGAGGACGCTATGACAGCCGATTGGGCTAAGCTGCCTCCAGAACTGCTTGGCAGGGTTGCGAATCGAATTATCAATGAAGTGAAAGGTGTTAATCGGGTTGTTTATGATGTCAGCTCTAAACCACCGAGTACGATTGAGTGGGAGTAGGTTGGTGACTGGTTGGTGGTGAGGTGAGCAGTTAGCGGTGAGTGGTATATTGGTAAAAACACCGCTTACTATTCACAACTCACGACTCACCAATCACGATATAGGGAAAGAAAAAAACAAGCAAAATTAACAATAATTAAATAAGATAGGACAAGTAAATGTGTGGTATAGTCGGTTACATTGGTAATAGGGAAGCTTCTCCAATATTGTTGGAGGGTTTAAAACGATTGGAATATCGCGGTTACGATTCAGCCGGGATATCAACGATTGCCAATGGTAAACTTTTAATGCAAAAACGAAGCGGCAAAATAAGTGAATTAGAAAACGAGTTGAGACACCGTGAAATACCAGGTACTTTAGGAGTCGGTCATACCCGGTGGGCAACCCATGGAGAGCCCAATTCAGAGAATGCTCATCCCCATGATGATTGCACCGGCAAAATAGCTCTCATCCACAATGGTATAATTGAGAATTACGCGACTTTGAAGAAAGAACTTCAAGCAAAGGGGCACCAATTTAAAACAGAGACAGATACGGAAACACTGGTTCACCTGATTGAAGATTATTACAAAGATAATGGACTTCTGGAGAAGGCAGTCCGTGAGGCATTACTTTTAGTCAAAGGAACTTATGGCATTGCCGTGATTTGCAGCGATGAGCCTGATGTGCTGGTAGCCGCAAGAAACGGCAGCCCCATTGTCCTCGGTATTGGGGATGATGAATATTTTGTGGCTTCAGATGTCGCGGCAATTGCCGGGCACACCTGCAATGTAACCTATCTTGACGATAACGAAATGGCAGTACTGCATCGGGATAACCTTGTGATCAAAACAATTGATGATCGCCCGGTCGAAAAACGAATAGAGCAGATACCCTTTGAGTTGGAAAAAATAGAAAAAGGCGGTTATGCTCATTTCATGTTAAAAGAGATCATGGAGCAGCCTCAAACGATATTTGATTCGATGCGGGGTCGCCTGTTAGAAGAAGAAGGAACTGCAAAATTGGGAGGAATTCAAAACGATCTGGAATCGCTGCTCTATGCTCGACGGGTTCTTCTTTCTGCTTGCGGCACTTCATGGCACGCTTCCCTGATCGGTGAATATATGATAGAAGAATACGCGCGAATACCTGTCGAAGTTGAATACGCTTCAGAGTTTCGTTATCGTGATCCAATTCTTGATCGAGATACGATCGTTGTTGTAATTAGTCAATCGGGTGAGACTGCTGACACGCTGGCTGCGGTTCGAGAAGCCAGGCGCAAAAGAGCAAAAGTATTTGGTATATGTAATGTTGTTGGTTCCTCAATCGCGAGGGGGACAGATGCCGGGATTTACCTCCATGCCGGCCCGGAAATCGGTGTCGCATCGACAAAAGCATTCACTTCACAGGTTACCGTCCTGTCCCTAATTACGCTTTTGTTGGCTCGAATGAGTTCCATGTCTGCCAGCCGCGGGCGGGAGATCGTTCAGGAAATGAAAAGACTTCCAGAAAAAGTCAAAAAGATACTGGATACCCATGAATATATTGAACAAATTTCCGAGAAATATGCTAATAAACAAAACTTTCTCTACCTGGGACGCGGTTATAATTTCCCGGTGGCTCTGGAAGGTGCATTAAAATTAAAAGAGATCTCGTATATTCACGCCGAAGGATACCCGGCTGCGGAAATGAAGCATGGTCCCATTGCCCTGATTGATGAAAATATGCCAGTTGTGTTTATTGCAACCAAAGATTCAACTTATGAGAAAATTATCTCCAATATCGAAGAAGTTCGGGCGCGCAAGGGTAAGCTTATTGCCATCGCAACAGAGGGAGATGATTTTATCAAAACAAAAGTTGATCATACCATTTACATTCCTCCAACAATTGAATTTTTGACTCCAATATTAACGATTATTCCATTACAACTATTAGCCTATTATATTGCTGCAAAACGAGGATGTGATGTCGATCAACCACGTAATTTAGCAAAAAGTGTTACAGTCGAATGAGGGTAATTTTATGATTTTTATTAGATTAAAACAATCTATTTATCTTATTTTCTTAATCGTTTTCGTTTCTTTGTTATGGATTAAATCTACGGCACAGACGATCAAAGCCGAAAATGTCCATTACATACCTGACGTTGAAGTTACCTTCAGCGATGGTGTGAATGAATATCGCGGCGGGAGCTATAAGAAAGCAGCCCGAATCTTTGAAGACCTGTTCAATCAATCTCCAGTCCATCAGCGTATCACCGCTGTCTACCTGATGCTGGGGAAATGTTACTACAAACTAGAATCTTATAGAAAAGCAATTTCGGTTTTAACAGAATTGATAAATAAATTTCCGCAGAGCAATTACATCGACGATGCCCATTACACAATGGGATTTTGTTATTATGCATCAGGAGAATATGTAAATTCACTCAATGAATTTTTATTCCTTGCCGATAATGGAAAAGAACAAAAACTGGTCAAGAACAGCCGCGATAATGCGCTGAACATAATTGAAAACAATATCGCTTTCAATGAATTACAACTGATCAAAGAGAATACCACTGGCGAGATGGCTTCGGCGATTTTAACAATTAAATTATCACGGCGATATTTCGAACATGGCGATCATAATCGCGCGGTCTCGCTTCTCCGGGATTTTATTTCACAGTACCCTGAAAATCCATACCTCTCAACCGTAAAACAGCTATTAACCAGTACCAACGTAACGATCCCTTCAGCCGAGGTGACAATTGGAGTTATTCTTCCGTTATCGGGCGATTATCACGAACAGGCAAAGGCGGTTTTGGCTGGAATCCAATATGCCCTGAAAAAATTTAATGATAATTCTGATATAAGGATTAACATGGTCATTAAAGATTCCGAGGGTGATATGGTAAAACTGGTAAAAGCAGCCCGGGAATTATCCAGGGACGATCGGGTGGTCGCCATTATTGGGGAATTAGAACGGGATAAAACCGTTGCGATCGCTGCTGTGACCAATGGATCGAATATTCCTCTCATTGCGCCAACTACCTCTGGTAATGGCGTCGCTTCATTAAATAAATATACTTTCCAGGTTAATTGTGATCTTGAAAATCGAGGCCGTCTCCTTGCCGAATATGCTTACGAACAATTGGGATTAAAAGCATTTGCCACATTGGCGCCAGCGGACAATTATGGCAAAGATATGTCAGACAGCTTTACTTCAACGGTTGATCAATTTGGAGGGAAGATAATTGCTCAAAAGTGGTATTATGCCGATGTACAGGATTTGAGCCGCCAATTTAAGAGTATCCGGGATCTGGGATTCAAACTGTCCAATAAGGATTCCCTGGTGAGACATTATATGAGAGAGCTTGATGATTTTAAATTTGAAAAAGTACCAGTTTTATCGATAGATGGTGTGTTTTTTCCCGGTTATACCCGGGATATTCAGTATATTGCTCCTCAATTTGCCTTTGCTAACATCAAGGCACAGATATTTGGCGGGGAATATTGGTATGACTTTGAGAAGTTAAGATCAAATCAAAGTTACGTGGAGGGAATGATTTTCTGCAGCGGTTATTATGTTGATGAAACAAATACTGAATTTATTAAATTCCGTAATGATTTTAGATTAATAATGAAGCGAACTCCGGCCGTGATGGAACTCTACGGTTATGATGCAATGCGTATCCTTGCCGATGCAATAGCTAACAAGCAGACAACCCGGGAAGGAATTCGTGAGCATCTCGACAATTTGGAGAATTTTCCCGGCATCCGTGGACCAATTACATTTAAGGGCAATAATCGGGTGAATGCTGAAGTGAGGATTCTTACCTATAAAAATGGAAGGATTGAACCATTACGGTAGCCTGTCCTGAACAAACTTAAATTTTTTATTGGAGGGAATTGATGAAACCCATTCATGTTATTATCTATACCTTGCTCACTTTATTTGTAGTAACGGTAATCGGTATACTTCTCCTCGCCATACTCATTTTCAGCTTTAGCGATACAACTCCAACGGTTCATAATAACTCTACCCTGGTTATTTCTCTATCCGGCGATATTCCTGAATATCAAGCCGAAGAAAGTTTCCCAATTCGATTTAGCAAAGGAATCTCAATAAAATCGATTCTGGATAATATTGAAAAAGCGAAAACTGACAAACGGATCAAAGGCATCTTATTAAGGATTGACAATAACTACATGGGTTGGGCAAAAATCGATGAGCTTAAAAATAAGCTGGAAGATTTTAAAAAATCGGGGAAATATATCATCGCCTATTTAGGATCATTTGTGTCGGAAAGTGAATACTTCCTGGCGTTAGCGGCGGATAGTATATTTGTAGTTCCTGGCGGTTTTATGGAGATGAATGGACTGGTCATTGAAACCGTCCATCTCCCCGGTCTGTTTGAAAAATTGGGGATTACCATAGATTACTTTGCTTATGGAAAATATAAATCTCGTTCTGGTGAAGAAATGGGAAGAAAAAAGCATACCGCCTCGGTTCTTGAAATGCTGAATGACCTGCTGGATTGGGAGTATAATCACCTGGCAAATGGGATTGCTGGCAGATTAAACCTGCCTCAGGCAGAAATAAAAAATATCATCGATAAGGGTTACCTGACTCCTGAAAAATTTCTGGAGCTTGGCTGGATCGACGGCATTTTATACGAAGACCAACTGTTCGAGCAATTGAAGGAATTGAATGGCATCAGCAAAAATCGAAAGTTAAATCAAATTTCCTCATCAACCTATAACCAAATCTCCCTGGAATCACTCGGTTTAAACAAGGGAAAAAATCGAATTGCACTGATCTATTCCCAGGGAATCATTCAGGAAGGTGATGATGATATTAGCCCACTGACTTTCGAGACGTCGGCCGGGACGGACCCGATGATACGAGCTATCAGGAGAGCAGTAAAGAGTAATTCAGTGAAAGCACTTGTGTTCAGGGTTGACTCCCCTGGTGGAAGCGGTCTCGGCTGTGACCTGGTGTGGCGGGAAATTTTAAAAGCCAGGGACAAAAAGCCGGTTATCGTCTCCATGTCCGATTATGCAGCTTCTGGAGGGTATTGGGTATCCATGGGAGCAACGGCTATTGTCGCTCAACCATCCACTCTCACTGGTTCAATTGGCATCTGGTCGATCTTTCCCAATATTAGCGGAATGTACGATAAATTAGGGCTTATTGAAGAAAATGTCAAACGGGGAAAGCATGCCGATATGCTACTGGGCGTAAAAAAATTGGATGATTACGAAAAGAAACTATTGAGTGATCGGCTGTTTGAAACCTATAAGGAATTTGTGGGCAAAGCTGCCACCTCCCGAACCATGACATTTAATGAACTGGAACCGTATGCCCAGGGGCGATCCTGGATGGGAGAACAGGCAAAAAAATTAGGCCTGGTTGATGAACTGGGTGGACTGGATCGAGCCATTGAATTAGCAAAGGAAAAAGCCGGCATCGACAGCACCGAGCAGGTGAAAGTTGTGGTTTACACCACCCAAAAAAGCTGGTTTGAAAGGCTGCTTTCTGATCCGATAATCAAGCTATTCTCAAAACGCCTGGATTATAAAAATCTTCATGAAACATGGCAAGCCACGATGACAAAACAGCGTGTTTTGCCCTGGCCCATGATGCCATATCGGATTCGGATTCATTAGAATAAATTCAGAATTCTTGATATGAAAAAAATCTTAAACTGGCTTCTCGAAGGTAAGCAATGGGTGCAATATCGAACCAGAGTTGACTTATTGGGAGAGGATGAAAACGATCCAGCAGTCATCGCTGCTCGAATGGCGATGATAAATTATCCACAAATTGTCTTTTCTGGCTGATTTGGGACTAAAAGCTGATGATCCCGAAATGGATACTATTATTCAAAAAATATTATCGCATCAATCCGTAGAAGGTCCCTTTCAGGTATTGACCAACATTCCCACCCATTTCGGCGGCAGCGGCAAAGATGAATTTAGCTGGATGCTGTGTGATGCGCCGCTGGTGATTTATGCCTTAATAAAATTCGGATTGGAAGATGACAATAGGATACAAACTGCCATTCAATATTTGGTGAACCTGGTTCGAGAAAATGGCTG
>CBFDBN010000081.1:0-11570 GCA_965603055.1 uncultured bacterium
GTGACACCATACTTTTCGAGGTATGGGAATAACAAATTTTCTTTACGCAGGTAATGTTTTTCCACATCCATCAACGCATTGAATCGAGAATGAATCTCGACGAACAACTGGCTGACATCGTCTTCATCGCCGAGCTCATTCACCTGTCCGTAAAGTTTTTCAAGGGCAGCAATTTCCCACTCGATGGCACGATTCTCCTGTTGAAAAGTGTGAACCGGGTGTCCCGGGGCAGCCTGTTTCGCACTCGAATGGTCCAATGTTCCCTTCAAAGCTTCAGAATGCACGTCGCAGAATTTCAACACTTCTTCCTGGGGTAAACCCTCTGAAATTAACTCCTGCTCAACCTCCACAACATCGCCATAGGGCACCTGACCTAACAATCGCACTAATTGTTTTCTCACATCTTCCGGCGCCTCACCTTTGTGGAGTTGCAGGATTATATGTTTTAACAGATCTTTTCTTTTTTGGGCATCGTTTATTAATTCACTCATTTTGAACTCCTTTCAGTTTTTAAATATTACGCCCCACACCGATGGGTATGGGATGAATCGCTTCGTTATCAACTAATGCCATCTTCTCCTTAGCGATTCTTTTAACAGCCATTAACGCGACCTGTCCCATTCTTCCAGTAATTCCATGAATTATTATTGGTACTGAAATCATTTAATTCTCCTGGTGTATTTTTTATTTACTGTGTGGCAACAAAAGTTAATATTTAAACACAGAGATTATTAAACTGTTCCAGTAACTTCAAACCTATCACTATAATACCACGAAACTTTTTAACATAAAAATACGTTTTATAACAGATTTTTCTTGCATTATGGAGATTTACCTCTTATATTAATGATATTAATTTTTAGGTTATAAAAAGTCATTAATATATTTAAACTATAACAGCCAGGAAGAGATGATGTTTGACGACTCCGAATATGATGATTTTGATGATGAAGAATATGAAGATGAAGAATGGGGGGAAGAAGATTGGGAAAACTTTTTTCAGCAGGAAGATGACCAGAAACGACGCTTACAGGAATTATTGGATAAATATGGATTTACAGAGGAAGGACTGCGGAGAGCATTTGAAGAAATGGGCTATTATATCCCGGAAGAAGATGATGAATTTGATGACATCGATGATTTTGATGATTTTGAGGAGATTGAAGGTACAATTGACGACATTATAGAAGAAGAATCTGGAAGCTGGGAGCCAGAAATTACCGATCAAAATCATCTTCAAAATGCCCACCCCTTATTTCGAGCCTGTTACTATTTAGTACTAAAAATCATGAAATCACTGAGGCATATCCGCGTGAAGCATCGCGATCATCCCATCATCATCTTTCAGACTGGATTATTTGAATGCATGAGCAAAATCATTCGAGCCGGTTATGATGATATTGATTCGAAGCTTGAGTCTGAACAGGGTTTAATTCTGGCAGCATTAAAACGAGCCCGGAAAGCCCTGTTTCTTTCTTTGCTTACGATTCCGAGATTGGACGCCTTGAAAATCTTTAGCAGCACAACAATAACGCTTTATCGAAACCAGGTTACTGAATTACTCAAGCTAATTAATAAAGAAATCATTCTTAATAAAAAAGAAAAATAAGATCGTCCGGGTAATTGTTCCGTCTTAAGATGGGAAATACTACATATTCCATCGCTCGGAGCGATGGAATATGTTATTATTTAACATCAATTCCAAAACCACGCATTGTAATTTTTAATATACTAACGATTTTTTCCTCTCCCTTATATTTCAACTTCAGCCAATTGGATCACAATTTTACAATTTCCCTGTTACGCTTCAAAGAGCGATTCTAAATGAAATTCCGATACAATAAAGATAGCTTTTACGCAAACGACAAAAAATGAATGTATTTTCTTTTGATTGTCTAAAAATATACTTAACAGTTGATCATTCATAATGCACTGAAGTGCAAGTGACTAAAGTGAACTAAAACTTAAAGTGACTAAAGTTCACCACCTATCCTTCACTTTAATTCAATCAAAAATTTTGTTAAAATAACAAGGTTTTTATGAGTAATAGCATAACGTTTCTGAAAAAGAATTGTAATGACGGAGAACTTTCGAGAATGAGGGGTAAATCAAAATTAAAAATTGTTTTCATGGGTGGTAATTTACTTGGGTGTACCAGTCTAAGATATTTATTGCGCGAAAAAAGTATAAAAATTTTATTAGCTGTTGGATGTTACCATGATAATGGTTCGGTCATTGAACCCCGTGTCTGGAACGCTTCATTAGCAAGGTTGGCTCTTAATAAAAATCTCCCATTTATTCAGCCGAAATCGACTCGAAATTTGCAATTTATTAATGATATGAAAAACCTGGATCGACCTGATTTAATTATCACCGTAGAATATGATAAATTTTTGGATCCGACAATATTATCCATCCCGCGGATGGGCACAATTAATATGCACTTTTCACCGCTACCGCGCCATCGAGGATATTTTCCGGTTGTCTGGTCTTTAATGGAAGATAATGAAGCTGGTGTGACGCTGCATTGGGTTAACGAGCAGGTTAATGGGGGTGATATTATTGCGAAGCGAACAATTCCTGTCGGGAAAGAGGATACTTCGTTTTCTTTATATTTAAAGCTTTCAAAGCTTGGAATGGAATTATTTAAGACTAATCTTCCCAAAATTGTGAAAGGGACGCCTCCTAAAATCCCACTGGATGGAGAAGTTGAGTCTTATCATGCTGCTGGCTATCCCGAACAACGGATTGTTGACTGGACCAAATCCAGTGGAAAAATTGATCGGTTTATCCGGGCGCTTACATTCCCCGGTTTTGAATCCGCCAGAACGTTCTATAACGATATGGAAATCAGCATCTTGCACCCGGTCGATTTCATTTCTAACACGGATGTCGGTAATAGTTTTCAACCCGGCACAATCATGAAAATAAACAGTGATGGACTTGTCGTTAAAACCGGGGACAGTGCAATATTAATAAAAAAAATCAGGATCAATCAATCGATACCAATTGATGCGTATAAATTACCCAAACTCTTCAATTTGAAAACTGGCGAACATTTTAGAAATTTTGAGAAGCTGCATACTGAAAGTCAGCTTAACCTGATCGTTCCATAGCATCAACAGCACTTTATCTCATTTCCGCAAATCGGATTAAATGCTAGTAACTATTAGGTAATGTTGACCATTTAAAATAATCATGGAATTCGGTCGGAACAGGAAATAGTTACAGTTCAACAGGGAAAATAAAAGTACGATTAAGAGAATAGAGACCTGGGGGATACAATATGAAAAACGATGATACTGGTTGTCGTGTAGTCATTATCGGACTAAATGGCGCCACCTTTAATCTTATACAACCATTAATCAAACAAAATGATTTACCATTCTTTCGAAGACTAATGAGTGAAGGAGCTTATGGCGAAATTGAATCTAACCTTCCATTGAATAGTGCATCGAATTGGACGTCATTTTTTACCGGCAAAAATCCTGGCAAACATAACATTTTTGATTTCCTTACTTATGATAATTCTTCTGCTCAACCTAAATTGATCACCAACGCATCCTTGAAATCTGACCTGCTATGGAATATAGCAAATAAACATCATATTCAAACCATTTTGTTGAACGCGCCTGTGGCTTCCGAACCCGAACCATTGAATGGAATTATGGTGAGTGGAATGTTATCAGCAGCAGACCAGCGATATGCATATCCTGATTCGATTGCCACTGAACTGGATGAACAAAATTATATCATCGATAGTGGTTTTGCACGGAATCTAAATCCTGAAGTTTATTTTGATCAAATTATGCGGACACTGTTGAAGCAAGAAAGGACTTTTCAACGGCTGATTGAAAAACATCCCTGGAAGCTGGCAATTTTAACATTAGATGCCCTGGGAAAAGCACAACATCATTTTTGGGCTGAACAAGAAAAACTTGAGGCATTATATATTCAATTAGATGGCTTTCTGAAAAAGATTTTTGAATCGCTTGATGAAAATACTTATGTTATTGTTGCTTCTCACCATGGATTCAAGCCGGTGACTAAGAAGTTTTTTGTTAATGAATGGCTCTGGGAGCTGGGATTATTAGGTAAACATATTACGATACATCAAACCCGGACGACCGACATCTACGATCTTATTTTTAAAGATGCGCCAAATGACCGACATTTACTTACGAAATTTTTAGCAAAAACTGGTATCACCAAAGACAATATTCGCTCTGTGATGCCGGTTTTTTTCGCTGAGTTTCTTAAACGGTTGGTACCCTGGCGATTTAAAAAACATTTTCCAGCAGAGTACCTTGATATTGTCTGGGAAAAAACCAAAGCCTATTTTGTTTCTACCGATGTGCAGGGAATAAATATAAACCTGAAAGGCAGGGAGCACCAGGGGATTGTTGAGCCAGGTGAGGAATACGAACGGATGAGAGAACAAATCATTGCAGAGTTATATCGACTCAAAGATCCCTACACTTTTGAAAACGTGGTACAGGAAATCTATCGAAAAGAGGACCTTTTTCAGGGTGAGCATTTAAATTCTGCCCCTGACATCATATTTGTACCCCGTAATCGTGATTATTACCTGGATTCTGGTAAACGAACATGTCGCTTATTTATTGGTTCGGCTAAAGATGAATACCCGGTTCACGCTTATCATGACCCCAAAGGAGTCTTTTTCATTACCGGTCCTGGAATCAAACCAGGACAAAAAATACCGGGCATCGATATTTATGATGTTACTCCAACTGCTTTGCATCTGTTAGGAATTCCACTGGAAGAAGATTTTGACGGTCGATCGATATACCGAATTATCGAGAAACATAAGGATTTACAATTTCACTATAGTCCACATTTTGTCCCTCATGACCCTACTTTCCCTATTATACCCGATGACTATTTCGAGAAAAAATATGCTCATGGTTCAGCTCTACCTTAGAAAATCTTTAAGATCATGAACCGCAGAGTTCGCAGAGAACGCTGAGAGAAAAAATATTAAAAAACCTGACCAATCACGAAAAACTGGTCAGGTTTTTTTGTTGCTTTTTTTTAAAGAAATTTGTATAATGGAACTTCTGGATTTCTTAATTTGCCTGTAACTATTCACCGCAGAACGCAAAGGACGCAGAGAAAGAAAAATTCATAAAACAGTTGTTGCACTTTTACTTTATCGTTTTGAATGTTAACATTTTTATTGATTCTCTATAAATAATTAAAAGAACTCTGCGTTCTCGGCGAATTCTGCGGTGAAATTTTGATTAGCTGAATAGTTACATTTTCCTTTCAACAAAAAAAAACTGATTGGAGATCAAATTGATCACAAAAGTAGAAATTGGCATCAAGCCTCAATTCAAAGATGCAAGCAGCAGTGCAATCAAAAAAAATATTGCTGATTTAGGTATTCAAGGAGTGACCTGGGTAAAGAGTTTCTATATATTCTATATCTTAGGTTAGTTGTAAAAAATGGATATTGAGCTTATTTTTCAAAATCTATTAACGGATCAAATCACACAGGTCTTTGCTATCAATCAACCACTTGAGAAAACGGGAGAAGATACCTGGAGTGTGGAAATTACTTATAATCCCGGGGTGATGGATCCTGTTGCCGAAAGCACACTGAAAGCGATTCGTGATCCTGGCATATCCACTGTCTCCCGGGTTAAAACTGCACTAAAATATCATATTCATGGATCGATAACGGAAAGTGATAAATCAATCATTATTGAAAAAATACTTGCCAATAAATTGATACAGCATGTGGTTCAACCGGGAGAAAAAATATTTGCTGAATCGGCAGAATATAAATTTCAGCGCATTGAAGTGGATATGCTGATTGCCAATGACGAACAGTTAATATCGATCAGTCGGGAGGGACAACTGTTTTTAAACATCGAGGAAATGAAGGCGATCCAGGCTCATTTTAAAAAATTGGGCAGAAAACCAACCGATGTGGAATTAGAAACACTGGCGCAAACCTGGTCCGAACATTGCGTTCATAAAACATTCCGTGGTTTGATCGATTATAATGGAGAGATAATTGATAACCTGCTGAAAAGCACCATTATGAGAGTCACACGGGAGCTGAATAAACCCTGGTGTCTTTCGGTTTTCAAAGATAATGCCGGGGTGATTGAATTTGATGAAAATCATGATGTTTGTTTCAAAGTGGAAACCCATAATCATCCATCAGCGCTGGAGCCTTACGGCGGAGCAAATACCGGAATTGGCGGTGTCATTCGTGATCCACTGGGTACTGGCTTAGGCGCCAAGCCCATTGCCAATACCGATGTTTTCTGTTTCGCTCCACCGGATTATCCAATGGAAAAATTACCACCCGGCACCCTGCATCCCAAGCGAATTTTTCTCGGGGTTCATGCCGGGGTGCGGGATTATGGCAACCGAATGGGGATTCCCACCTTAAATGGTGCGATTTTTTTTGATGAAAGATACGTGGGAAATCCGCTGGTCTTTTGTGGTAACCTGGGATTGCTGCCAAAGCACAAAACCGAAAAATCTGTTCTGCCAGGCGATTTAGTCATTGTTGTCGGTGGACGAACAGGCAGGGACGGTATTCACGGTGCAACATTTTCCTCCGGTGAATTAACTACCAAATCAGAGGTAGTTTCCAGTGGCGCGGTGCAAATCGGGAATCCGATTACGGAGAAGAAGATGGTGGATACGCTTATGCAAGCCCGGGATCGAAATTTATATCGTGCCATTACCGATTGCGGCGCCGGCGGACTATCTTCGGCTATTGGCGAGCTTTGTGCAGAACATGGCACTGAGGTCGAGCTGGAAAAAGTCCCGCTGAAATATGAAGGTTTGAATTATAGCGAAATCTGGATATCTGAAGCCCAGGAACGGATGGTGATCATTGTTCCGCCAGAAAATCAGGATGAAATTTTACAACTGTTCAATGATGAAGATGTTGAAGCAACAGTCGTTGCAAGGGTTACCAATACTCATCGGCTTCATCTTACATATCAAGGGAATACCGTTGGTGACCTGGACATGGAATTTTTACACAATGGATTGCCCCGGTTGACACGAAAAGCAGCCTGGGAGAATCCGAATTTTGAAGAACCAGATTTTCCAGAGCCGCTCGATTTGACTGACGCATTAATAAACATACTTTCATCATGGAATGTTTGCAGCAAGGAATGGGTGATCAGGCAATACGATCATGAAGTCCAGGGCGGCAGCGTGTTAAAGCCATTGGTTGGTAAACAAAACGATGGTCCGGGCGATGCGGCGATTATTCGACCGGTTTTAAATTCCACTAAAGGAATCATCATTTCCAACGGCTGCAATCCCAAATATGGCTTGATTGATCCTTATGATATGGCAGCCTCAGCTATTGATGAAGCAGTCCGTCAGATCATCGCTGTTGGTGGAAATCTGAAGCAGGTTGCTTTATTAGATAATTTCTGCTGGGGCAATACTGATAAGCCGGATCGACTCGGCGGGCTGGTTCGTGCCGCTCAAGCCTGTTATGATATCGCGAAAATTTATGAAACGCCTTTTATTTCTGGAAAGGACAGTCTGAATAATGAATACCAGGTTGGTGACACCTCAATCGCAATTCCCCCCACCCTGCTCATTTCAGCCATCGGAATTATGGACAATGTGACCAAAGCTGTATCGATGGACATCAAGCAGGCTGGTGATCTAATCTACATTCTGGGCGACACAAAGGACGAAATGGGTGGGTCACACTATTATGATATTCATGGATTTAGAGGAAATAAAGTCCCGACGGTTGATGCCCAGGCTGGTAAAAAATTAATGAGCGTCCTGGGTCAAGCAACAGATCGTGGATTGGTCAAAGCCTGCCACGATTGTTCCGAAGGCGGTCTGGCAGTTGCTGCCGCAGAAATGGCATTCGCTGGTGGATTGGGAGTGACAATAGATTTGCGCAACGTACCCTCATCCGACAAATTGGATCGAAACGATAAATTGCTATTTTCCGAATCCAATAGTCGATTTGTCGCTGAAGTTGCGGCAGAGCACCAGCACGAATTTGAAAAATTACTTTCCGAAAATCCATTTGGATTAGTGGGAAAAACAACATCTGATACGCTTTTTCAGGTCATTGGTCTTAATGGTAAAGCTGTTGTTAACGCTGATATTTATGATTTGAAAGAAGCGTGGCAGAAAACGCTGCGCTGGTGAGTGGTTGGTGGTGAGTAGTGAGTAGTAATTGGGTAACTCGGCACTTATCGCGCCATATCGACCAGTTTTTTGTCGATAATTTTTTTTCTGTGTTTGTTCCTTTCAGTGTTGCTATTTCTTTTGTTGCAACCACTCCGAAAAAGCTTGAAAGAAGCGTAGTACCGAAGGAAGATTCTTTTTCTATGGGCAAAAAGATAATATACAAAAGTTCAATTTATGCCGGTTTGAAGTATAAGTTACTATGAATGTCGAATCTGCTTCATAATTATCTCATAAGTTAGTATCTTATTTTTCGTCGCTGTTACACTGATTTTATTCCCTTTAAAATTTGCTTTTGATAAAACCCTCTCATTTAAATCTACCCGGTTTGCCTGCTGAATTGGCTTCCAAAAAATGATCGTACCTGCCACTGTTTCTTCAGTTGGATTAAACACTCGCACGATCAAACTCTCGTTACGTGAAGATTTTTTGATCGCTGAAAGCACCAACTGCCCTGGCTCAATTTGAATGAAACTCATTGAAGATGGCAAGTTCCCCTGGCTTCGTCCAACTTGATTTAGCCTGAGCTTGAGATTAAATTGATTGGCATTGCGAAAAACCTGCCCGTCATTCCAATTCCCCTGGTAAGGATAGATCGCATAATCGAAAATAAAGGAACGAAGACATTGACACATCGCTTGCGTCTCATCTGTGGCAACATCTTCGGGATTTGCCCCGATGATGGGGAATCGATAGGTACGAAGCAGTGTCAATCCGATGGTTCGACTCTCATCTTCATGAGCTGCGTATTCCGGAAGCCCAATATTTAATATTGCCAGTCCACTCTTTCCATCCCCCATACCACAGAACATATATTGTGGATAATATGGCAGCATGGGTTCCTTCCAGGTAGAGGTATCCGGCAAATGAATATCTCGTTCCGTTACATCGAAATGAGTTTCTGAATACGACTTATCGATATTTTTATAACCCGAAGGAAACATGACCCGCAGCTTGTGATCACGAATTTGATTGTTCAATTCGGTTCGGATCTCCAAAAATTGTGAACTTTTTTTCAGCGTAATGTAAGAAGTAACCCCAAAAGGCACTTTTTCTGGATTCCTGCGGCTTCGATCCTTTAAGGCATCTTTTGGCAGCATCATTGTTGTTTTAATCTTATATTGAACCAGAATCGATCCATCATAAATTTTGGAAATTTCTGCGGGAGCGCCAATACTGGTGATAATTTCATCCTCATCGGCTGGTCGATGGGTGGCATGATCGCCTATTTCAGATCGATCTTCAAAATAATGCAAACCGTTATATTTAATTCCATTTTCTTTGCTTTCAACATTCAATCGACCATCGGGCAAAATTTCTGCCCGAAGATACTCATTCTCCAGTACATTAACCTGCGGCGACATTGTTCCATAGTTTACTTTTTGTCCGCTCTGCGGATTTATCACGAAAGTTTTATAGCCCAATCCCGGGACATTTTCCAATTCGATTGCACAATGGACTCGCCTGGCTTTATAGGGGATGGGGAATTCGTAAGGATTCTTCACAATAGGTCCAAAATTATAATTGCGAAAAAACTGGACTGGAATCTCATTCCCATTTTCATCTTCGACTTTGAACCATTGCGAGTTTGATTCTTCGGGCAAATCGATCACAGCCGTCACCACTTCACTCCGCTCATATTGAGTGGGATTAAAGGCGATCAAACAAATTGCATCGGCTGGCAATCGACTATTATCAATATTTTTAACAATATGCGCCATCGAACGACGGGAAATGTTATCCGCCAGATGCCGAACCTGTCGATTACGATATTCCACATCTTCATGAACCAGATCAACGCTGCAGCCCGCAATGCTGTCGTGCGATTGATTCGCCAGGTGATATTTCCATGCCAGCGTCATCATCCCTTGAGGATATTCCAAGCACAGATTCTCTGCCAGGGCCGACCAGGTATCGGCATTTTTTTGCAGCTTGATTTCACATTGGCGATTCTGTTGTTTTAAATACATTCGAGCACTTAACATACCCGGAAAAAGATTCTGCCATAATCCATCTAACATCGTATAACGAAACTCACCCTTCATCACCTTCAAATCTTTAGCATTAGCTTTGACGGCTTCGACATAATCTAAAAATGATGAATGAATATAAGTATCCCCGGTGTTCAATTTATTGGCATGATCAATAATTTCTGGCGTTCGTGGATAGGCGTTCACCTGGTCCATACCGTCAAGATACAATAGCTGGTCACATGTGGCATCTTTAACCGCATGACTTTTGATCTCTTCAAGGGCTTTGGGCAAATTTTCTAAATGAAGCTCATCGAGATGTTTTTCCTCTAATAACCAGTAATCAAACGCCTGCAATTCTTCATCACCGGGATGAAAAGGGAGCTGCCCCTCATTCCAGTAATATTCCCACTGAAAGGGCCATTTGTTCAAAGCAACGGGACGATAAACATGGACATACCAATTAGCTCGACCGTACGGATTAACTGAGCGCATTCCCATGATTTGACTGCCATCAGGCGCTTCCCAGATGAATTCGTGCTTTGTTATCCTATTATTGTTACCTCGATAGAAAAAAATATGGTCAAGCCCAAAGCCCAAATAAATCTGCGGCATTTGCGATGAATGACCAAAAGAAAAAGGACTATATCCCGACCATTTCTGTCCCTTCCACTCTTCGGTAATTAACATGCCCATCAACAAATTCCTGACAATCGATTCACCACTGATTTCTGGCGTATCAGGAAGGCAATACCATGGACCGATATGAATCCGACCTGCCTCGACATGACGGCGCAAGTCTGCTTCTTTTTCAGGTTTAATGGCTAAATAATCTTCCAATGGAATGGTTTGAGAATCCAACAAAAAATATTTGTAACCGGGATTTTTATCTAGAATCTCGATCAATTCATCGAACATATCGACCAGCAACATGCGGAATTCTTGAAATGGGTAACGCCACTCCCGATCCCAGTGGGTATGAGAGACAACATGGATTGTGTAACTTTTTTTATCTTTTGACATTAACGGCTCCTTCAACGGAAAAGAGTTCAACAGCTTGTGTGGTAAATTTTTTTATTCCAAATATTTTTAATTTAACATCGTTATAGAAATGATTACTCAAAAAATTTTATTGGGCGAACCGCACGTACATAATTGGTATTGAGCGTGCTCCACTCGCAAACACCGAAACCGAAGTCGACAATCCATGGCAGCGACTCTCTTTTTACTTGGTCCGATGTCCAAATCCGCGCCTACTTACCCTCTCATAAGCATCCGAAGGCTTACAATCATCAAGTCTAACAGGAATGATAAATATTCCTGAATCAGATGGAAAATATTTTTTTACAATCTCAAAACTGAACTTCAATTCAGAATGAACAAACC
>CBFDBN010000082.1:0-11520 GCA_965603055.1 uncultured bacterium
CTCTGGGACATGGGCATTATGACCCAGGCAATTTGGAATACGGCGCATGGAACTATCCTTTACGAAAGCGTGAACCTGGGTTACCCGATCTCACGATTAGCAGCCGCGCACTGGGAATTCATCTATTTGCCGCTGGCTGTTCTATATCGCTTTATTCCATCCATTCCCATGCTGCTTTATATTCAAACTCTTGTCCTGGCATGTGGCGTGTTTCCAATTTATAAATTTGCAGAAAAAAAATTATCATCCAAAACCACCGCGTTGCTTATAGCTGGTGCCTATCTCTTTTACCCCGCGCTTCATGGCGCCAACCTGTTTGACATTCATGGATTGACTTTTTCGACAACTTTCCTGTTATTTACATTTTATTATCTCGACCAGGGAAAATTGACAAAGACCATCATCTTCGCAGTACTCAGTATCTGCTGTCGTGAGGATGTGGCGCTGGTTATTTTTATGCTGGGGATTTATTCAATTATAAAAATTAAAACGTGCGTCGCACGTAAAAGTGGGATTATTGTAATCATTTTGAGTTGCCTGTGGATCATCGCATTTTTTAGCAGAGGATATTTTTTAGGAAATCCAGAATTAATGCAACAAACCTCTGTTGCGACAAACTGGGACCAATTCGGTGGAACTTTTTTATCTTCCCCATTACAATTCTTACAATTGAATTTCAAAGTATTTTTCACTGGTGAAAACATCAAATATATTTTCAAATTAATTATGCCCGTCCTTGGGTTGTGCTGCCTCTCACCAACCATATTGTTAATCGCCGTTCCGAACCTGTTACTCAATTTAATGAGCAACTGGCACCAGATGCACCAAATTGAGTATCACTATACAGCCACCATTACACCATTTATATTTCTGGCTGCCATTAATGGAATAATGCGTTTGAAACAATGGGCGCAACGATTTTCAAAATTAAAAACCGACCGAATACCTGTGATTATAGGATCGTTGATATTAACCGCATCAATCATTTCAACCACACAATTTTCTATTTTAAGATTTCATAAAACCTGGCACGTCTCTGAAAATCATAAAAAGCTAGCAAAAAAATTGCATGAAATTCCCGCAGAACTATCGGTTTCAACAACCGCACGTCCCGGGGCTCACCTGGCAAATCGAAAGGAATTATACCACTTTCCCGAACATTTTTCTAAGACAGGTATCATAGTTATCGAGCTAAATCGACCAGAAGTAGAGATCAAAAATATTGTTGGCAAGCTTCGCACCATGAGAGTTCCGGCAATGAATGAATTTGCTCAATCAGTATTTCAGGATACAACAGTGGGATTGAGATTTGTTGAAGACAATGTCTTTTGCTTTCAACGTGGTCTTGATACCCGGGCAAGCTTCAAAACTTATTTTTTTTGTGATGAAATACCATCTGAAATGATAAAGGCAAAAAAAATTGAAGTGGGAAATAGATTATATTTTTTAGGCTGGAAACCAGTCTATATTGGAGATAGGCAAGCTCATTTTCAGATTTTCTGGCTCACAGAAAAACAGCAAACTGGGGACGTCCAATTAAAGTTTTATCTCAGATCAGGTGATTCAATAATAGAAATTCCTCACAAACCATTATTCGGAAAGATACCTATTCATGAATGGGCAGCAGGGGAAATTATTGTTGATCATTTATTTATAAATCGTCCACAAGACGAGGAAGTAACAATGTTCTCTGTAGAAGTTTCAGTTTCAGATGTTGAGAATACTCGGGAGTACCATTTATTTGAATTTAATTTCCCTTGAAAAAAGAATAGAACGCGGAACGAACTGATCGAACGGATTTAAACGGATTGCTTTAAGATCAGTAACTAATTACCCTTATTACCCAGTTACCCAATCACCCAATCCCTTCCAAAATCCCGGCAACCAGCAACGGAATCATAATCTCGTGATGCCCGGTAAATTGGAATCCCTTACCACCAGTTTGTGTGGGGCGCTGCACGACATTCACCTGGGGACGATAGTGACGAAGCATATCAAAGTTTGCCGTGGTAAACCTATGGGCGTTGTGTCCTAAATTACGTGCCACAGTGAGTGCTTTGAGAAAGACTTCTGGCAGCACAACGGCAGAACCAAAATTAAGCACGACACTCTCCTGGGTCAATTTGGCAACCTGGGAGCAAAATATTTTAAAATCCCGATGAGATAGCTCGCCGATAGTCGCACCATTCGTACCAGGATGTTGGTGCAAAATATCGGTACCGATCGCAACATGAACGGTAATCGGTATCTTATTTTTATAACCACTGGCAAAAATACTCAATTGCTTGTAAGCAGCATCACTTTCGCTGATCTTTTTTCCGATGGCTTCGCCCAATCCCAGTTTCAATTGCTGTCCTTTTTCCAGCGCTGAATTGATAAATTCTGCCGTTTCTTTCACCATGCCGAAACTGCCATCGTTCAGTGATTCAGCCACGTCCTCCGATGTGATCCCCCAGTTAGCAACTTCAGTATCATGGATAATTCCCGCGCCATTCAATGCCAGGCATTTGATCACACCGATTTCCATCAATTGAATGATCAACGGGCTCAGTCCACACTTAATCACATGCGCACCCATCATGGCGATTATTTGTTTCTCCGAATGGTAAGCATTGACAATTGTTTCGATGAGCTGTTTAAAATCTGCTCCGATGAGGATATTAGGGAGGTTTGATAAAAATTGGTTTAAAGAAATCCCTTTTTGATAGGATCTGGCAAAATCTGCGGTATTGACTTTGCTTGAACGGTCGGAAATTGAGTAGGTTTTTATTTTATTCAGATCAATTTCTTCATGTTCTGACATCAGTTTATTTTTTCACCCCTTCCATTTCTCTTAGCTCTGCAGTGATATAACCAATAAAGATTTTGCTTTTCATCTGCACCGGGATTTTTCTTTTATCATCCGTTAACCATACCAGCAGCCGACCTTTGCTCTTAAACAGCCCGGTTGCCCTTAAAATCGGTTCAACCACCACACAATCGAATTCACCAGCATCAACTTTCACCCGTTCTTTTTTATGTACCTTGATTTCCAGCGGATACAGTTTGTTATTCGCATGGTTATCGATAAATAAAGATTTCCCGACTTCCAATTTTTGGTTTCGAATATAATAAAATGACGAGAGTATATCGTGAACGCAGGGCGGTATTCTCATCGTGTCCCTTTTATTACTCACTGCCCAACCATTGACCTGGTCGTAATCCACATACTGATCGTCACGATATTTTCCCTCGCGCAGGTGTTTCTCAAAACGCCAGGAGAACAATCCATCTCGATCGATGTATGATTCGACCCGATCCCGTACTTTAAAAAATGCCGAAAAAAATCCACTTGTCCTGGCTTCGGTAACTATCTGGTAGCTTTCGTTGCCTTTAATTTTTGTTATTTGGGGGATTGACATGGTAGAATAACCAGCCACCACCGGTCCATAACGAATGGCAAAGGTTAATTTTTCTCCCACCTCAAAAGCATTGTTTGGAATGACTCGATCAATCGATTGAGAAGCATCAAAATAGGCGAATTTGGTCTTTTTCAAATTTACTGGCAAACGAATTTTATTGGTGGTATCTTCCGGCGTTGGGATGATAATGTCATCACTTTCAAATAAATCGTCAATCGTGTCAATATAGGAATCGTCTATTTTGGGAGATACTTCCCGGGGTTTAATGCGGGTGCTATCGATATTAATTTTGGGTTTGTACGCGGTCTTGAGCAAAGTCGAATCAGGTTTAACCGATTTCAATGAATCTGTTTTTGCTTTCTTTTGTTGTTGCGCCAGGATTGGGGATTGAAATAAAAATAATGGAATGAATGAAAAGGAAATTACCCGCTTCATCCCATAAAAACTAAAAAGCTTTTCAAGCCATCCCTGGCAACTCATGAGCCACCTTACCGAATAAAGTTAATCTTTATCTAATTTATTATCAATAAGTTTCTGTAACTGGGGAAGTATCCGCTCCAGTTCTTCATCGATCTGGTTGATCACCCGGCGATAAGTTGTTAAGCTTTCGCCAATTGGGTCCTTAATCGACAAATTCCGGGCTTTTTTGCCTCTCCGATTAAATGCTTTTAACAGGAAAACATTTTCTTTGTACTCAGGGAAATAGCGATCCAGGAATTCTTGATGATGATCTGCCAGTGCGAAAATAATGTCTGCTTTTGAAATATTATCCTGGTTCACTCCTTTGGAGACATGATTTGATATATCCACGCCTTTTTCACGAGCAGCAGTTATGGCATGTAAGGTGGCGGGATTGCCATTTATGCCCAATGTTCCAGCGGAGTGAACTTCCAATTTTGTGCCATATTTAGTGTATAGCTTTTTTTTCAGCAGCCCTTCTGCCATAGGACTTCGACAGCTATTCCCGGAACATACAAATAAAACAGTATAATGATTACTTGCTTTCTTTTTCATCATTTAAGTTTCCGATAACTTGTTCGATTTTAAATTTTGAAATTACTCCCTCTCGAATTAATTTAACGGTATCTTCTTCCACCACCACAACCGTTGAAGGAACTCTTGATTGAGACTTTCCTCCATCAATAATTAAATCAAGTTTATGCCCGAAATTCTCACGAACTTCCGACGCAGTAATCGGATTTTTTTGACCAGAAATATTGGCGCTGGTCGATGTGATAGGTACGCCACAGCGTTTGAGAAGTTCCAGGCAGATTTTATTGCCAGGAATGCGAATACCAACCTGATTCCCGCCTCCTAAAAGTAACCGGGATAGCCGGGGATCAGCTTTGAGAACCATTGTTAGTGGGCCAGGCCAGAAAGCACGAGCCAGGGCTTCTGCTTTCTCTGGAAATGATGAAACCAGGCTTTTAACCTGTTCAATTTTCGAAGAAATGATCAGAATAGGCTTGTTTTTTTCCCTTCCTTTAAGCTCAAATACCTTTTCCACAGCAACATCACTGAGTGCATTTGCCCCCAATCCATATACTGTTTCGGTTGGGTACCCAATTACTCCATTATTCAGGATAATTTCGGTTACACTTTTTAACAGTTCTAATTGAGGTTGTTCAGGATTAATTTTGAGAATTTTCGTCTGTTTTGAATTCATAATAAACGCTTCTACTGTAGGACAAATTGCCAATTTGTCCGGCTAATGAAATAAACCAGGAAATTGATCCTTGATGACCTCTGCCGCCCGCCTGCCCGCCTGCCCATCTAATTGATCAAACATCATTCGATTCGCTTTTTGCCTTGCTTCACTTTTCTCATCGGGATTGTTCAGACAGTGTTCAATCGCATTTTTTAACTGATCCACACTCTCAAGTTGGATACTGATGTCTTCTAATAAACGTGCAATTCCAGGCACAGTTCTTTTGGTTTCGTCAACTTTGAAAGTTACGATTGGCTTATCCAGCGCGCAAAACTCAGCAATGATCGAGCTGGTATCGCCAATTAAAACATCCGCTAAAATTAAATACGGCAAAATGTCAGGATCATCAACAAAAAAAATCCCTTTTGTATTCTTCAATTGCTGAACATATCTTCTGGACATCCAGGGATGAACTGTCACCAGGACGTTATAATTTGAAGCAAAATCAACAATATGACCAATCCACTTATGAATTGCCGACATGCCAGATTTATCCCATGTCGCGGTGAAAACAATCGTTTTCTTTGCTCGATCAATATTTGCTTTTTGACGTGCTGCTTTAATTCTCGCCGCATTAATTGTTCCATTAAAAATCGGATCCAATTTGGGGAAGCCAATTGACCTGGCTGACCGGATCCCTTTCGCCTTTGCTTCCTCAACCTCCTTCTGACTGGTCATAAAATAGACATCAAAGGCATTGTAGTACCGGGCATTGGCAAATTCCTTAAAATGAAACGCACCATGACGAAAACCAATTTTTATGATTTTTTCTTCGGGAAATTTATGAGTCGCATGACGACACATTAGTACTGCCCTGGGAAAGCAGGGCATTCGCTTAAATTTTATCTCGCGTTTTTTAAGATACCGGGCTGTCTTTCGATTTTTTACAACCACCTCTAATTGTGGAAAATGTTTCAAAACCTGTTCTAAAACAATATAATCAACTGGATCAGCACAATAAACAACCATCCCTGGATTCTTTTGAAATAGCTTAGAAACATGCCAGGCTAATTTATATGGATATTTATACAGGTAGTAAGCAAAGATCATGTTTGTTCTTTCTTTTTGAATGTAGGGCGTAAGGCGTGGGGCGTAGGGTGTTTAGTCACTCGCTCCACGCCCAACTCCCTCCGCCCTACATTTGAAAACATATCTATAAAATAACTCGTTACCAGTAGTGCGCCTTCACATATTTCGCCAGTGCCCCGGCTATTTCCGATTCTATTTCGGGTCGATTTTCATTACGATTGAAATTCCAATTATTATTATCCTGAGTGTAAAATCCGATCGACTTAACAAATACATTAAGCCCAAAATGCAACGCTTGAAACTCAAATAAATAATACTTATTTTGATGAAATCCAATATCAAGGGAAAGAAAAGGCGTATTAAATTTGTTATAAACTTCCCTGGCATAGTTTAACAAACTTTGATCAAATTCAATTTCAAACTGCTGTATCTTTGCTCCGCTGGCACGAAAATCATTCTTTTTTGTATTGCGTCTCATCACATAATATTTATCATATAAAATCAATACACGATAATCAAACGTCAAATTGGGGAGAAATTCCTGTAAAATGAAATTCTTTTCTTTCAAGATATAGTTTTTGTATTGGTAATAGTCCTTCCGATTGCTGTAATCTGGATAATGCTTATAACTCTTTTTTCTTCGGAAATATTTCCTTCTGACTAAATCCAGCCGGGTCAAGACATTTTGCTTTTCAAGTTTCTGAACTACTTTAACCAAATCATTCTGGCTTTTAATTAAAAAAACACCTTTCCCATTTGAGGTATCCACGGTTTTAAGCACGATGGGAAATCGAATTGGATAATCGGAAATTTCCTCTATGCTACTAAAGTAACAGGAGCTTAACGATGGAAAATTTATTCTTTTTTTAAAAAGCTCCTGAAATCCCTTATTTTCATGGCATAACAACAAATCATACGGGGGGATTATTAAATTGCTACCGTTGTCCAGAAAATGAACAACGTCTTTGATGTAATCTCGTCGATTGATCTTCTGGCTGAAAGTATAAAAAATTATAGAATTTCTAATATCCCGGTTCTGGTTCAAAATTTCATGAAAGCTGTATTTCTCCACATCAAAACCCTGCTCACGAATCATGTTTTGTAATTTATTCGCATCCATACTCACCCAGGCTTTCCTGGTCTGACCGAAAAAGTTGTTATTCCCGGTCAATAAAATGATTTTATTATTCTTCATTCTTTCTACCTTTTAAATACGAAATAATCGCCTCAAAAGCCATCTTTGGTTTTATATCTCTCATACAGCGAAAATGCTTTTCCGGGCATGTTCTGCTGCCATGTTTTGAACAGGGGCGACAGTAAAGATCGACTTCCAGCATTCTGTCATTGGCTCGATAGGGATAACATCCAAAGCGCTGCACTGTTGGACCGAAAAAAGCGATCACATCGGTTTTGACTGCATTGGCAATGTGTAACGGCGCGCTGTCATTGGAAATCATTAAATCTAATTGCTGGATGACAGCAGCCGATTCAAGTATTGAAAGCTTGCCAGCCAAATTCATGGCATTTGCTTTTGATTTTCCGACAATTTCCTCACATAATAATCGATCATCTTCGCCACCGATTAAAATGACTTTAATATTTTCCTGTTCAAGCAGATTCAGCAGTATCGCGAAATATTCTTTAAGCCAGCGTTTGGTATTCCACACTGAACCGGGGGCAATCCCCACTAAAAATCTTCCATTCTCTCGAAAATCTTGAATGAACTGTTGAGATTTATTTTCTTCATTGTTCGACCAGAAGATTTCAGTTTGCAAATCAAAATTCTTATCGGAAAATGGCTTCACCAGGCTGATATACCGTTCCCGAATATGTAATCCCTTTTCATGCGTAACCGATATCGTCACCCATTTCTGTCGGGCAAATCCGACCCGGGTTGAAATTCCTCCCAATAACATCAGAAACGAGGAAGTTAGCGAGCCCTGGATCGAAACGGCTAAATCGTATTTTCTCTTTCTCAGTTTAAAAACTAATTGAATAAATGAGCCAATCTTGCGCAAAAGCTTTCTTTTATCAAAATGGAGAACGTTGTTAACATGAGGACATTCTCTAAAAACAATACTGGTCGCCGGAATGGTCACCACATCGATTTCAGCGCTGGCAAATATTTCCCTCAAAGCCCTGATCAATGGCGTGCTCATGATTACATCACCCAAAAACGCAGTTTGAATGACCAATATCTTTTGATAATTCAACCCATTCCCGTTCATGACAATATTTGTTCATATAATTTGATATTTTTTTCAATGGTACGATGTATGTCAAACTGTTTTACAGATTCCCTTGCATTTTCTCCCAACTTCTTTCTGAATTGAGTATTTTTCACCAGTTTGAGAATCGCTTCCGCAAGTTTTTGTTCATTCTTTGGCGGAACCAGCAATCCATTTTTTCCATCTGAAATAATCTCCGGTATTCCTCCAACCTCACAAGCAATCACTGGTAAACCAACTGACTGCGCATCCAAAATTGAAGTCCCCAATCCTTCTTTTTTTGAAGCCAGCACAAAAATATCAAATGCCTTCAAAAAATTTCCAATATCTTCTCGAAAACCGGCAAAGATAAACCGGTTCATTAAACCGAATTCATCTGCCATTTTTATAATTTTTTGTCTATGGGGTCCATCGCCGACTGCACAGAAGATAACATCGTCATTCTGCTCGACAACAATTTTCGCTGCTTTCAACAAATTGGGATAATCCTTTTGGCCGGACATCGCAGCGATCGTTCCGATCAAGATTTTGTTTTCGGCTATTCCCAAATCCCTTTTAAAATTTTCCGGGGTAGGCATATTTGAAAATTTATTGATATCGATACCACTATGAATTGTCACCAGTTTGTTTTGTGGAACATCGTCCTGGATAAGAACATTTTCGATTGCGTATGAAATACATACAATTTTATCTATAAATCGACTTTTATATTTGAACTGGCTAAACCAATTTTTTTTTATATGATAATCTACTCGACGCGATGCAACCAGCTTAAACTTTGAATTGAAAAGTTTTGCCCAAATTCCGATTGCCAGCGCGTGTCCACTATGTAGGTGTAAGATATTAAAATTCTGCTGTTTGCAAATCAGCGAAATTCTAAATCCGGCAAAGAAGTCCATCTCACCAATCATGCTGACCGGTATACAGGGGATGGATTTGTCACAACAAAACTTTTCCAGAGGTGATTGTGGCTGACAAATTATGGCGGTTTGATAATCCTGTTTTTTCATTGCTTTGACCAGGTAGCCGACCTGTTGTTGCCCGCCTCGCCAGGTCCTTTCTGTGTCGATGTGTAAAACGCTTATCGATTCTTTTCCCATAATTTCAGATATTTTAAATAAACACCAAAGGCTGAATTATAACAAAGAACAAAACCGATTTTCCCATCTAGAAATCCTCGGTGAAGCAGATACATCTTTAGAAATTTTGCCATTCCCCGCATCACTGCCATGCATATCGATGACGATTTACCTTTTCCGATTAATTGATCTGTTCCCAAATCTGTGTAGCGACCCATTTTATCAATATGAGATTGGATCGTGGGATAGGTATAATGAAAAATGGGTTGTTCTATCCTTCCAACCGCCCCATCGATATTCACAGACTCATGGACGAGCTTTTCATTAAAATTTCCAAATTTTCGATTGAACAACCTGAGTTGGTAATCCCGCTGCCAACCGCAATAGCGAACCTGCTTACCCAGGTAATACGAGACTCGCTTTATACGGTAACCGTTAAGTTGTGGATTTTTTAGGGTGTGTAAAATTATAACTTTCAATTGCTCGCCGACCTGTTCATCCGCATCGATCGAGAAAATCCAATCATTGGATGCTGCGTCAACAGCCAATCTTTTGGTCGGTCCAAAACCTAACCATTCAGATTCTATTATTTTACAACGAAATTTTTGACAGATTTCTATCGTTCTGTCAGTCGAGGAACTATCCACAACCACAATTTCATCCGCCCACTGAACCGATTTTAGACATCGTTCAATGTTCTTTTGTTCATTTTTAGTAATAATCGTAATGGATACTGGTTTTGGCATCTTCGTTTTAATTTGAATAATAGTTTAACTTCCCCCCCAACAAATCATGCCTTAGGCAGATGCGCCATGGCGCATTGAAGAATCCCACAGATATTTCTCAATCTTTGTAGAGAAATCATTCAACAATTTTTTCCCGCACTTTGCGTCTTTGCGTGATGAATTATTCAGATCAAACATTGTTCAACAGAATATAATTCTTAAATCCCCCAACCTGCCTGCCGCCGGTAATATATTTTTCAAAAAAAGATAGCAGACGATACTTGAGTCTCTCATGCTTATGCGGCTCACGATAAGGATTAGATTTTCCATTAAATTGCAGCTTTTTCTTCCAATCCATTTTCTTGATTTTCGGTTCCATTACTTTTGGATGCGTGCCTTTGAAATTGGCAAGCAAATTCAGTGGACCATAATCAAACTCTTTCGGCGCTTTTTCATAAAAATCTTCTGCCCGTTTGATACCCCAATGCAGCGTATTTAATGATCGACTTTTATTCTGCATTAAACGCGGGGGACGAACCCAGCCATAATGATAAATTTCAGCATCTACTTTGGCGACCTTCAGCTTGTGATGTCCACCCGGCTGACGAGGATTGTCATAATAATCAAAGCGACGAAAAGATTGCGCGCTCTGCCACGAATAAATATCGGGACGGTTACGGATGATCCTGATTTCATTAGGATACCAGCCATGTCCCGCATGATAATGGTCATAATCGCCCCAAAAATGTTTGTACCTGAACAGCAAACCTTCCACTGTTTCTATCTCCAATAATTCTTCACATCTCGACTGGATAATTGGCAGGTATTTTTCATGCACAACTTCATCTGCCTGTAAGTAGAACAACCAATCGCCATGGCAAGCTTGCTTTGCAATATTGGTCTGAATGGCGTTGATGACACCTTTTTTAAAATATTTCTCTTCCCAAATCGTATCGATGATTTTGATCCTGGGATCACCAATAGCCGCTATCTCCGCCCGGGTTGTGTCATCTTCATCACTTTGCCCGATCGCAATGACAAATTCATCCACAATCGGCAAAATCGATTTCACTGATTCTACCACTGGATAGTAGAGTTTAATTCCATTCCTGACAAAAGAAAAACCGCTGATTTTCATCTATTACATTAGCTGTGGTTAGCATTTCAGTTTGATTACTAATTTAGAACAATTCGGTTAAAAAGCAAGAGTTTTTTCAATTTAACTGTAATCGCTTTGTCTACTCGTGGAAGAAATCCTTTTAAAGGTTCAAAACCTTTGAAAGGGTACGTCTGATAACAAACAACAGCAGCATATATTTAACTTAAAAAAATTTAACTAACAATTTGAAA
>CBFDBN010000083.1:0-11470 GCA_965603055.1 uncultured bacterium
TTTGTCCTTGTAATTGTCTTACAATCGTTTCAACTTCGGGTAGCTCAGGCATAATAGTTCCTCATTTTATTCCTTAAACCGTAAATTTCTTGCACACTGGGCAAAGATATAATAGAACGCGGATTTAACCGGATTGCTAATACTACTTAGTCAGATTCAAATCTTAAATGTTATTCCGATCGAAGGGAGGAATCTGTTAGTCCATCATACTATGAGAAATAAGAATTTGTGTTTGATGTACAGATTTCTCCTCACTTCGTTCGTCGAAATGACAGGTTCTTTTTAATTGATTTTGAATAATCTGACTAAGTAGTACTAATTACTGTCAAGAAAAATCCGTTTTAATCCGTTAAATCCGTTCGATCCGCGTTCTATTTTTTGGGGTTCTGGACAAAACTCTTGATTTAATAAAATTAATTCTTTAAATTCCTTGTTTCAAAATTGAAATTAAATGGATAAAATTCCTAACTCTGGCGTTTAATTAAAGTTCCAATATAATGATCAGTCAATCTATCTTATTTGAAGCAAAAGCTTTTCTCTGCTGGGAAAAATTTCCAGATCTCTCGATTAAATTGATACCTATCGAAAAAGCGATTGCTTTCTTTTATCCGCCAGCTAAAGATAATATGACAATATGCCTTTTTTATAAAAAAAATACGAAAGATTATTCCCCGGCGCTTTGCTTATTATTTCATGAAGCCGGGCATTTGAGGCAATGGCAAAATCTTTCAATTCAAAATCGATCCGATGAATTTGAGCGCTGGACCAACCTGGACAAAGGTGATAAAAAGATACAATTTGAACGGGAAGCGTGGAAATTGGGTGGAGATTTATTGAATGAATTTCTGACAAAAATTAACATGGATCAAAATAGTTTAAGTGATTATTATAAAAGTTACGCAGAGCAAAGTTTACTGACGTATAGTTAAGCAATGAATAAATAGAAACGAGAGGAAGTTATGCAACTGACGACGCTATTGGATGAATTAAAAGAAAAGCAAGTGCATGGCAATATTGATGGTATGGATATAAAAGGTATTGTTTACGATCCGCTGCGAGTATTGCCCGGGTATCTTTATGTCGCAATAAACATCTATACCCAATTGGATAAGATTGAAATCCCTGATGGACATGATCGAGTGCAGGATGCGATTAAACAGGGATCTGCTGCTGTTGTTTTGCAGCACGACGTGGATGTTCCCGAAGGTGTTGTAAAGATTATTGTTCCAAATTCAAGATATGCCCTGGCAGTATTGGCAAATAAATTTTATGGATTCCCATCACGAAAGATGAGAATGATCGGTGTTACTGGCACGAATGGAAAAACGACAACCTCCCACATTATTGAAAGCATATTAATTCAAAAATATAGAGTTGGATTGATTGGCACGCTTTATTATAAATTGAATGGAGAAATTAATAAGTCTAAAGACACGACACCAGAGCCACCTGATTTGCAGGAAATTTTCAGCAGAATGGTGGAAAGAGATATTGAATATTGTGTGATGGAAGTTTCTTCCCATGGAATTGACTTTTTCAGAGTGCATGGTGTTGATTATAATGTTGGCTTGTTCACCAACTTCACCCAGGATCATCTTGATTATCATAAAACAATGGAACATTATCTTCAAACAAAGATAAAACTGTTTAAATGGCTCGATCCTGGTGATTTCGCGATTGCTAATATCGATGATGTTCATGCCAGGGATTTTCTGGCTGCCACTGTTGCCAACAAGATCACCTTTGGGATAAATAATAAAGCTGATGTCATGGCGAAAGACATTGACTTCACGATAAAAGGAACAAAGTACCGTCTGATAACCCCAATTGGTGAGATCGATATTGACCAGCAACTGGTTGGATTGTTCAATGTCTATAACAGCTTGGCGGCTGTTGCCGTAGCCATCTCACAAAATATTGACTTAGAAACGATAAAATTGGGATTAGAAAAGAAAATTATAGTGGCTGGCAGGTTTGAACTGGTCGATAAAGGACAGCCATTTTCAGTTGTGGTCGACTATGCGCATACGCCCGACGGTATGGAAAAGGTGCTGAACCTGGCAAAGAATTTGAATCCCAAACGATTGATCACCGTATTTGGCTGCGGTGGTGATCGGGACAAAGAAAAACGACCGATTATGGGAAAGATTGCTGCACAATACAGCGATATGGTTGTGCTCACGGCAGACAATCCCCGCAATGAAAATCCCGGGCAGATTCTTGACCAGATTGTACAGGGAATGGATAGTACGCCTCACCATCGGATTATTGATCGACACGAAGCCATTGAATTTGCGATTCGTCAGGCTCAGCCGGGCGATATTGTAATGCTTGTGGGAAAAGGGCATGAAACTACCCAAACTTTGAAGGACAGGACAATTCATTTTAACGATGTGGAAGTGGCAGAGGAGATATTGGATCGGGTTGGTGGGGATTGGTGATTTGTGAGTAGTGAGTAGGTGACTGGGTAAATGGTTAATTCGGTAATTAGGTAATTTGTTAATTGGGCGACCATGGAGAATACAGGTTTTTGGTTTTAATTTATATAGTTGATATGATAAGAAATATTCGAATTTCTATTCTACTCTCGTTCTTGATTATTTTATTTATCTTGATTACTTTTTGCGGAAAGAAAGAAACTGAACCGATTGTTGCCCGCGCCGGGAAAACCACAATTCCGTATTCAGAATTCCGTGATCGGTATGAATTTACGCCTCACATTTTGTTGACCAGGGATAGCCAGCGCAACAAGCGACAGGTATTGATTTCTCTATTAGGGGAAAAAATATTAGCTGAGGAAGCTTATCATCGCAATCTAAATGGACATGAAAAATTCCAGACCTATTCTGAGCAGATGGAGAAGGAAGCAATTGTAGAAGCACTGTTTGAACAGGAAGTTGCTTCCAAAATTCAAATCACTGACGAAGAGCTCAGCAAGGCATTTATGCTCTCACAATCCGAGCTTGATGTCCAGGTACTGAGCTTTGAAAATATCGAACAGGCATTGGAGGCGAAAAAGCAGATCGATGCGGGTAAAAGTTTCCACCAGGTGAAACGAGAATTTCAGACTGATGCTTTTATATCTGCTGACTCGGTGCTCACATTAACGATGAAGTGGGGGGAATCCCATCCAAAAATTGAACAAGTCGCTTTTCAATTAAAGTCAAATGAAGTCTCCGATCCGGTTGAAGCTGATGGAGTAAGTTTTATCATTAAATTAATCCAGAAGCGAACCAATGTGATGATAACTGAAGCAGATTATTTAGGAACAGCGCCTTCCATTCGAAACAAGATCAAGCAGCGAAAAAAAGCAGAGATGTTGACTGATTTCATGCGTTCGCTGATGGCTGAAAAACAGGTGAGAATTTCCAAAGAAATATTCAAATTTGTTGCTGATGAGTTGGAGAAGTTTTACCCGATTGAAGACAGTTCAACAGCATCAGAAAAAATGCAAGAACAGCAGGAATTTCGGCTGGATTCACTGCAAAGCAAGAATCTGGCTGACCATTTGAACGATACTTTTGCCCGATTCAATGATGGCTCGACCTGGACAATTGGAGATTTTATTAAAAAATTGAGCATTGGTCCATATCGTTTAAGCTACAAATCCCGGGAATCGTTCCGGAATAGTCTTTCACACGCAATCAGAAGAATGATTGAATTTGAATCATTAGCTAAAAAGGGGCAAGGGGCAGGGCTTCACAACACATATTATGTGCGTTACCAGAAGAAGATGTGGGACGATGCTTACCTGGCACAGCTATTGCGTCAGCAGATCATCGATACTGTGTCGGTTTCGGGAGAAGAGGTGCGTAATTATTACATTCAACATAAAAATAATTACACTGGTCCGGAAATGGTGAACCTTCAAGAGATTCTGGTCGATGACGCAGCTTTAGCTCACCAGGTTTACAAGCGAATCAAAAATGGTGAAGAAATCAGCAAGTTAGCAAGGAAATACAACAAGCGAGAAATTAGCCGAAAAAGTGACGGAATTATGGGTTATTTCAACACATCAGCACTGGGTAAAATAGGTGAGGTTGCTCGAAATTTAAATATCGGCGAAATTGGTGGACCGGTCAAAACAGAGAAAAATCAATATTCGGTCTTTAAAATTTTGGATAAAAAAGACGCTGGACCACTTCCTTTAGAGAAAGTCTGGACCAGCGTGAAACGAGATGCGGCTGCCGAGAAGCGCAGTCAAGCGATTGATCAGTTCTTAGTTCAATTGGCTCAAAAATATGATCTTAAAATTAACCATACCGTTCTGGATACGATTAAAACTGTGGATATAAATATGATGGTGTTAAAACATCATTTTCCCAATCGGATGGCAGCACCTTTAGTGACCCCTTTGAACAAGTCGTATCAATGGCAAAAATTATTTTCAGGAAAAGTAATATCTAAAAATTAAATTTCTTTCCTGATGACAAAAGTATTTTGAGCGCGAATTTTGCTAATTTTGTAAATTACGCGAATCAATAATTAGCGTAATTAGTTTGATTCGCGAAATTAGCGGTTCAGGATCTTTTTAGTTCTGGCTTGTCCAGGTTGGATTATTACCAAATCACATGAAACTGCAAGCAAAAACTGGAAATGGAAACAAGGATGGCATTGAAACTGAAAGTCGACTTACACGTACACACGGCGAACGATCTCGTTGAAATTGTAGCTGGCAGAAAAAAATTAATTACACCAAAACAGGTGATTGATATGGCGGTGGAACAGAATTTTGATGCTATTTCAATTACACATCATGGTGTTCAATACAGTGATAATAAGTTAATTGAATATGCCAGGCAACAAGGATTGTTATTGATTCCCGGGGTTGAAACTTATATACAGAAGAAACATGTTTTATTAATAAACATGTCAACTAAAAAACATATTTTGACTTACCAGGATTTAGCCAGGTACAAGACGGAGGATGTCCTGGTTATTGCTCCACATCCATTTTACCTGGTACCAGAATGTGTTGGTAATGACCTGATCCGACATCAGGACTGTTTTGATGCAGTTGAGTATTGCCATTATTATTATAAATTGTTTAATTTCAACCGGAAAGCATTACGCACTGCCCAATTTCTAAACCTGCCCGTGGTTGGAAATTCAGATGCGCATCGGATTTTTCAGTTCGGTAAAACTTATTCTTATGTTTATGCCGAACAAAAGACAATCCCAGCGATCATTCAGGCAATCAAACAGGGCAAGGTGGAATACGTTTCCCATCCATTAACACTCCGGGAATTTCTAAGGGAGACGGTCTGGCTTTTTGAAAAGCTGCCCTACATCATTAATATCGCAATCAGAAAGATTGCTTTGCGAACTTCCCAGCCGTTTTTGATAAGAAAATTTGCAACTCCAAAAAACGTAAAAAATTCTCATTTGGTGGATCACGGGCGATTGGAAGTTCAACAAAACAGGAAAACCTTACCGAAGTCTCACCTCAAACCGATGAGGAATGAATGAGAGTGAGGGCTGAAGCTGTATAGGCGTATCGTATGGCTTGGTGCGTTGAGCGTGGGGCGAAAAAAAAGTTACTTCGTATGCCATAGATTTTCTAGTAAAAAAATGCTGGACTGGCATTACCCCAACCTGGACAAGCCAGAACCAAAAAAATCCTGAACCGCTAATTCCGCGAATTAAAATATTTTCGCTAATTATTAATTCGCATAATTTACAAAATTAGCGTAATTCGCGGTCAAAATATTTTTGCCCATTGAGCAAGGAATTTACTTTTTAGATACTAAATTAAATTTTATCACTCATGATTACAAATAAAATAATCGGTATTGTCGGGGGAGTTGGACCGCATGCTGGTATTGATCTCGCTAAAAAAATATTTGACCAAACCCAGGCTATGATTGATCAAGATCATTTGCCAGTGATTATTTTCTCATTCCCCGCCGAGGTCAGTGATCGGACAGCATTTCTTTCCGGTCAATCAAATATCAATCCAGCTTATGGCATCGTAAAGATCATTAAAAAACTTCACGAGAGCGGGGCAACCGTTATCGGAATCGCCTGCAATACCGCACACGTCCCGCCAATTTTCAATGTCATTACAGCAGAGATAACAAAAGCAGGGCTACGCATCAAGTTGGTTCATATAATTGATGAGGTGGCAAAATTTATTAAAGAAAATCATCCAGCAATTAAAAAAGTTGGCATTCTTGGCACAATCGGTACTTATAACACCGGTATCTACGAAGCTGTTTTTAATCGAGATAGAATTAAAGCAATTTTGCCAGGTGAGAAATTTCAAAAGATGATACATGAAGCAATTTATGACCCGGTATTCGGGCTTAAAGCTCAATCGAATCCGGTTACCGAGGCTGCTAAATCGAAATTGATAAAGGTAATAGAACACTTAGATAAAAAAGGTGCAAAGGCAGTTGTTTTAGGATGTACAGAATTACCACTTGCCATAACCAGGACAAAAATGAACGATATTGTCATAATCGATCCAACAGTTATTCTTGCCCGGGCATTGATCCGAGAAGTGAATCCGAATAAACTTAAGCCGTTAGCTTAATATTTCGTCTCAATGATTCGACCTTTCATTAGTGGTAATCGCTCAGACCTTAGGCGGCGAAAAAGCACACCTTGATCAGTACCAGATGCCAATAATTTACCGCGTGGATTACCGCCTTTAAGAACGTTTTTTTCTATGCTTCGAACTAAAAGCATCCCCATAGGAGAGAAAATGTCTGTAATTATATTAATATTTTTACGATTTAAATATTGGCGTAAAATTAAATTATTAGAAGTGACAACTAAACTAATAGTGCTCACACCAGCATCGTAGCGCATTTTACTCTGTTCTAGATTAATTGTCGGAGGAATAGCTTTATAGCAATGTAAAAAATTTCCTTCGGTATTAAAAATACTGATTCTATTTCCATTTACCTCATAAATATATTATTTTTTATTATGTTATGTTTTGATTAATTTAAACTAACCTTGCTTACCAGACTTCTCCTTCACAATCTCCTCAAAGATCTCAGCAATATAAAAAATTGGTATCATTCTTTTAATCCTATTCTGGAACACGAATAAAAGAATAATACAGGTAACAATCCACACCCCGGCAGCAAACTCACTCCAATGCCGGGCAACAAGGGTCGCTCCACCTAACATAATAATCATAAAGGAGAAAACAAAACCCCACAGCCGCAGTGCATCACCTAAATGCAGCTTTATCAATGTGACACCAAAAGCCAGAAAAAGCCCAATAAATGCCAGCATGAAGTAGACATCGATTATTCGACAGGTTAGATAGGCTCCCCCAATCATTGTTAGCCAATAAAGCATTTTTTTCATCGTTTTTATTGTTTAACACCGATTTTCACAGTATGTTTAATTGTCATAAAGTCACCCTAATTATGGAGTCCATTCAATTTTCACAGATTTGTTATTCAGCCAGGGCACATGAATCGGTTCATTTAATTTTTCCACACCTTTAAGAATTGGCGTGTGCGCTCTTTTTCGAATTTTTATAACAAAATTTTCCCCATCATAAACAACCCGACCTGGCATATTGATAAACCTTTTGAAAATTGACGGAGCAAGGTGACTTTCAAATCGGCGTAAATCCTGGTCAAAAATAGTATTGGCTGCTTTCAACGTCTTTCCTTTGGCAACTTCAGGAAACAGCTTTAATTTACCTGATCTGGCATTTCTGACTAACGAATAGATGGTACTAACTTGATAACCAAACTTTTTTGCGACAACATCAACTGCCAATTTGTCGATAACAACCGCTCTGACGGCTTCATATTGTTTCTGTCTGTTTGAAGTCGGGTTGGTAAAAAATTCAACGAGATCAATTTGCATAATATTTAGGGTTTTGTTATGACGATTAATTATCTATGCAAGATAATATATATACTGCGCACGGGCATAAATTGAACTTTTCTGTCATTCCTGACGGAGCGAAGCGGAGTTCAGGAATCTCCTCTGCTGGAATTAGGGGATTCCTGCATTCGCAGGAATGACATCTATTGAAAATGTTCAATCTGTGACCGTTTTAAGTATAAATCTATTAAAGTCAAATAATATTTTTAAATGCTTATTCTACTTTGGATTGTCCCCAATAAGCCAAAATGATTTCCTCAGTCGTCCATTGATGACGATTGGTAATTAATATTCGTCGGTCAAACCATTCCTGTTTTAATTCATCAAAATGTGCTTTATTTATACCAAATTCAAGTTGAAAACTATCTTTTTCCAGCGGCTGAAGCTGCCAGACGACGAGTTGTTCTGAAACATAAGAAGTAATAAGAGATGACATCTTTTTTTCTAACTGTTCTTTTGTTCTTTCAGAACCTCGTTGTGTTGGGTTTTTGATGTTTTCTCTTAATTCAATCCGTATTTTAACATTTTGTAAAAACTAATATTATTAATGTTAACTATTGCTAGCAATGGATAAAAGGAGTAATTCGTAGTAAACTCACGCTAGGATTCTTTAGAAAACATGGGGTAAAATACTATCCGATAAAAAAACCCGCACGTTTTAATAAATGTGCGGGTTTTGAGCTTTTAAAAAAAATAGTTCAGGACTTTTCAGCAATAAGCTTGCTGTCTAAAATCCTTTCATGAACGTCCCCAAAGCTAAAATCACGAATCCAACGAGTAAAACAACAAATTGCCACCCAGCGAACAATGTCAAGCTTGTAAGAATCCAGGTAAAAACTACAGCAATTATTGCCAGAATAACAGCGATCCACCAAGTAAATTGCTTAGGTGCGCTCAGTCTCATAATTACTCCCTCCTTACATTGATTAATGTGGTTTATTAAAGATGGACCGAAACAGTCCATTTTTTTACGGTACCTGCTATGCCGAGATAATTAAACGATAATTCTTTTTATTCATTCGTCTGTAAGTTAATAAATTTTTTTAAAATGTCAAGTAAAATATTACAAACTGGTAAAAAAATTGTCATGGATTGGAAATAGAAAATGACGCATGGTATTACGAACCAGGTTGAAAACAAAATTTTTCATCTTGACAATAAAGCTAAAATTTTCTATATTTAACCAACTGTGGGACAAATTTTCACTTTGTCTTACAATAATTTTCTCAACCGGAGAAACAATCGTGAAAATTAAAAAACATCGTTTCAATATCGTATTTTTTATACTGGCGCTGCTTGTATCAAATTTCTATTTGAAACCAGCAGCATCGCAACGCATCCCGCAAAACAATGTTCCAGACAGCTCGAATGTCAGTTTAATTGGACGATGGCCTTATGGACCCTGTCTGTCAGTGGCTGTTGATACGACTGGCACTATCGCCTGTTTTGGAAATGGAAGTTATCTGGAAATTGTCAGTCTGGCAGATCCAAACCACCCCAATAGGCTGAGCAAGATTTTATTGCCTGCTCCAATCATGGACGTTGCAATAAAAAACAACTATGCTTATGTTGCCAATGCTGGCGCTGGCCTAAGGATCATCGATATATCCAGACCCGATATTCCAGTCAAACAGCCTTATTTGGAAACATTAGGGATCGCCTCAGGTCTGGCAATCGATGGGAACAAAATTTACCTTGCCGATGGAGATAGGGGGCTTCTCCCTATTGACATTTCCAATCCCTCTGCTCCAAAGGAAATGAAGTATTATGACACCGATGGCTGGGCTGCAAAAGTCGCTGTCAATGGCAATTTTGCTTACGTTGCTGATAAAGAGGGCGGACTTAAAGTCATTGATATTTCCGACCCGTCTAATCTGAGATTAGCTGGTAGTTATCCCACTACTGATGATGTAATGGATGTAGCGATTAGCAGTACTTATGCCTATCTCGCGGCTGGCTCTACTGGATTTAGTATTGTTGATATTTCGAATCCCACAAGTCCATCAGAAGTTATTTCAGTAGGGGGCTATCAATTTGCGACTGGAATTGCGGTAAGTGGAACTCACGCCTATCTCATTGATCGTGAGACTGGTTTATGGGTTATTGATATTTCAGATCCAAAAGATCCTAACGAGATTGGCCATTATGATACCGATGGCAGCCCTCAAGATATCGCTTTGAGTAGTGGGAACCATGTGATAGTCGCTGACGGCCACAATGGGTTCCGTGTCTTTAATGTGGACAATTATCGTGAGCCGAAAGAAAGTGGATATTTAGAAACTGATGGTTCTTCACGAGGTATAGCTGTGGATAGCAGCTTCGCCTACCTGGTCAGGAGGGAAGCCGGCCTTCGAGTCTTGGATATTTCTGATCCGTCAAAACCAGACACAATTAACTCTTTAAATTTCAGTGGGCGAGCTGAAGATGTAATTATCAATGGAAATCATGCTTACCTAACAAATTATGAAAATGGACTTCAAATCATCGATATTACTAATCCAACAGCAATAAATACAATAAGCGTTCAAAATATCAATTCAAAGCGGATCGCAATTAAAGGAGATTATGCCTATGTGGCAGACACGACAATTGGATTGCACGTTGTTAATATTTCCGACCCATCGCAGCCGAGTTTTGTGACATCGCTCCCCTTTCCTGGCAAAAGAGCCGAAGCGATTGCCATCAAAGAGAATTACGCATTTTTGGCAGCAGGCAATGATGGATTAATAATTGTGGATATTACTACTCCTTCTCAACCAAGCCAGGTTGGCGTTGGTGACCTGGGTGGCACAGCAATCAGTATCGATGTGGATGAGCAACTGGCTTATGTGGGAACGCTTCAGAACGATTTGAATATTGTAAATATTTCAGCTCCAACAAATCCGATCAAAGTTGGCTATTGGAACCTTTACA
Organism: uncultured bacterium; assembly: GCA_965603055.1. GTDB lineage: Bacteria > Zhuqueibacterota > Zhuqueibacteria > Thermofontimicrobiales > Thermofontimicrobiaceae > CBFDBN01. The sequence goes on from CBFDBN010000083.1 coordinate 10,771, forward strand.
GCCCTTTGTATGAAATCGTCGCAAAGGATCGGTATGTTTATGTGGCAAATGGAGCCAGCGGCTTGAGGGTTATCGATGTCATCAATCCATCAAAGCCAGAGGATGCAGGATTCTATCTTACTGGCGGTACCGCTTATGGGCTGACTTTAGATGAAAATTATGTTTATTTATCCTGCGAAGAAACCGGTTTATTTATCCTGAAGTTTTTGCCTGTATCAGACAATAAGCCCCCGCTGGCGCCAATTCTCACTTCGCCTGTCAACAACAGTTTTGTCAACAGCGTTACTCCACAATTGACCTGGCAAATCCCGGCTGATGTAAATGACGATTTTTTGCATTTCAAAGTCGAGTTGGACGAAGATAGCGATTGGTCTGCTATCGATTATATATTTGAATCGAAAAAAGACACGACTGGTTTCTCGCCTGTGCTGCCAGTTGCTCCTGACTCAGGTCCAATGAATTATAAAACTCAAAATTCTTTATCGGAAAATAAATGGTACTGGCGAGTGTCTGCATGGGATGGATTGGTCTATGGTGAATACTCTGAAATATGGAGCTTTACGGTTGATACGACTGCACCAGTGATAAATAGTGTGACATTTCAAAATCCGGGTTATGGAGCAGATTGGTTCAGTCCCAAACAAGATGATTCAGTCACGCTGGTCGTATCTTATGATGAATTGTTTCCACAAATCAGCAC
>CBFDBN010000084.1:0-11451 GCA_965603055.1 uncultured bacterium
AGTCGGAATCGCTTGCGCTTCGGTCATTTGGGTCTCAGCCTTTTCTGAAATTTCCTTGGCAATAACGTGATCCGATGGAAGCATGAAATTGGCTTTTTGAGACCTGGCTTTATCCATTACTTCTCTGGCAAGCTGAATTTTATCGTCTTCGAGTAAAGAGTTACCGATTTCAATGTTCCGGGCTTTAAGGAAAGTGTAAGTCATTCCACCGCCGATGAGCAAGGCATCGACTTTGTTCAGCAAGTTTTCGATGACATCGATCTTCCCTGAAATTTTTGCTCCGCCCAGAATGGCAACAAAAGGTCGTTTCGGATCTTCAATAGCTTCGCCCAGGTATTTCAACTCTTTTTGAATGAGGTAGCCAGCCGCACGCTTATCAAAATACTTAGTGACTTCTTCGGTGGAAGCATGGGCACGATGTGCCGTTCCAAAAGCATCATTGATGTAAATATCTCCAAATTTTGCCAGCTTTTGTGCAAATTCAGGATCATTATCTGTTTCTGCTTTATAAAAACGAAGGTTTTCGAGCAGCAGGATTTCTCCAGACTGAAGCTCATTGACAGTGTTTTCGACGACATCTCCAATGCAGTCTGTTAAGTATCGAACCTCTTGTCCCAGCAGTTGAGACAATCTTCTGGCGACCGGGGCGAGTCGCATTGATTCAATCACCTGTCCTTTTGGTCTACCCAAGTGCGACATTAAAATGGCTTTTCCATTAGTATCAATAATTTTTTGGATCGTGGGGATCGCCGCGCGAATGCGGGTATCATCAGCAACTTCTAAATTTTCGTTTAAAGGAACATTAAAATCAACTCGGACCAATACTTTCTTATCCTTCAAATCTAAATCATCAATCGTTAGTTTTGCCATATTTGTTGTACTCCCTGGAATGTGTTTTCAATATAAGAAAAAAATATGAAAATAAAAAATTATTTATTTGTATTAAATTAGCTTTTGACTTTTAGCGAAATGGGTAAGTTCATCTCTAAAGTTGGGATGTGCGATATTGATTAGCGCCTGGGCACGACGGCTGAGACTTTTACCATGCATATAGGCAACCCCATATTCTGTAACGACATAGTGCACATCGCCGCGACTGGTTACAACCCCGGCTCCTTCTTTAAGATGTGGCACAATTTTATTGATCGTATCATTTTTTGCAGTTGATGGCAAAGCAATAATAGGCTTGCCTTCTTTCGATCTCGCCGCACCCCTGATAAAATCAACCTGCCCACCAAATCCCGAATAAATTCGATAGCCGATAGAATCCGAGCAAACCTGGCCGGTCAGGTCAACCTCGATGGCAGAATTTATTGCCACCATCTTATCGTTCTGAGCTACGATAAAAGGATCGTTTGTGTAATCCACCGGGTGCAATTCAAACAGTGGGTTGTTATGGGAAAATTCATACAATGATTTACTTCCCAGCAGAAAAGTTGCCACGACTTTACCAGGATGCAAAGTTTTTTTAGCGCCAGTAATAACTCCATTTTCAATAGCTTCCACTATCCCATCAGATACCATCTCGGTATGGATTCCCAGGTCTTTTTTATTGCCCATCGCGCTGAGTGCAGCATTGGGTATGCCGCCGATCCCCAGTTGCAGGGTCGAGCCATCCTCGACCAGGTCGGCAATATATTCGCCAATTCTTTTTTCCACTTCGCTGGATTGAGTGATTTCAAGCGTTGGCAATTCTTCTGAGGTTTCGACAATTTTCGTTGCCTTTGAAACATGAATGAAGCAATCGCCCAGGGTTCGAGGCATTTTATCGTTGACCTGGACAATAAGCTGTTTCGCTGTTTCTGCTGCAGCTTTGGTCGCTAAATCTTCAACGCCGTAAGATAGGAAGCCATGTGCATCCGGGGGAGAGGTTTGAATGATTGCCACATCTAAAGGCAGCGTCCCTTTACCAAGTGTAAAAAGTTTCGGAATTTCATAAAGGAAGATTGGAAAATAATCAGCCTTGCCTTCGTTGACAGCCTTTCGGTCAGCCGGTCCAACAAATAGTGATTTATGCCTGAAATGACCCTCCATGCCGGGAGCAGAAAGCGGATCATCTCCCAATAACAATACGTGAACAACATCAACATCTCTCAGCGAATCTTTTCGTTCAGCAAGGGCTTCAACAAGTGGAAAAGGGGTCGCAGCATTTCCGGAGACATATATTCGATTACCGCTTTCTATAATTGAAACAGCATCTTCTGTTGTTGTCAATTTCTGTTTATAAGTTTCCATCCATTTCATTGCTAATTCTCTCTTTTTTTTAATAAAATTATTGATATTTATATTCTCTATATTCAACATCAAAAAACTCGGCAACACCTTTACTGGTACATTTGCCATCGTGTATGTAAATTCCAGAAGCCAGGGTTTTGTTGGTCCGACATGTTTCATTAATTCCATCCCGGGCAATTGACATTACAAATGGTAAAACAATATTGTTCATCGCTCGTGAAGCCGTTCGCGCCACAACAGCGGGTATATTTGGAACACAGTAATGGAGAATACCTTCTTTAATGAAAACCGGGTCAGAATGGGTGGTCGGACGGCTGGATGCCACACATCCGCCCTGGTCAATCGAAGCGTCAATAATTAAGGCGCCTTTCTTCATCAATTTTAGATGATCTTCTGTAATGAGGATCGGGGTTTTTTGATTGGGTTGATAAACAGCGCCGATAAATACATCAGCAAACTTGAGCGCACGTTCCAGGGAATAGTGATTCGCCACTGCGGTGGCAACCTGTCCCTTTAGCTCTTTATAAATGACTCGCAATCGAGAGATATTTTCATCGAGAACGATAACCTGGGCGCCCAGTCCAAGAAAAGATTTTGCTGAATTCAAACCCAATTGACCGGCGCCAAGAATGACAACTGTAGCGGGCGGAATGCCAGGAAAGCCTCCGATAGCAATTCCCCGACCGCCGGTATCGCACTGTAAAAATCGACCGGCGATTTGGGGCATCATATTACCGGCAATTTCTCCCATAGCGACCAAAAGTGGACGATACTTTGGTGAAATCTCGATCAATTCAGTCCCAACAGCCGTTACTTTATTTTCAAGTAAATTGTTAATTATGCTTCTGCTCAGCAAGCCGGTGAGCAAAAAAGAAAATATCATCTGCTCAGAACGTAAAAATTCTGACTCAGCTTCAGTCGGGGGCATAACTTTAATTATCAAGTCTGATCGCTTAAAGACCTCTTCATGGGTAAAAACAATTTCGCCCCCCATTTTTTGAAAATCCTCGTCAGAAAACCGGCTGTCCAATCCGGCTCCTTTTTCGATATATACCTGGTGCCCTTCTTTAGCCAATGAATACACGCCTTGTGCAGTCAATGAAATGCGCCTTTCTTCGGCAAGAATCTCCTTTGGGATTCCTATATTCATCTTTTTTCCTCCAAATATTCGTACAATTTATTTTGGATTATGAGTCGTTTGTTAATACTTCAACGTTGAACAAATTGCAGTTATTTCCTGCTGTTCATCTTTATTTTAAAAAAAGTACAGGCATATAAGATAAAATTTCTATGTTAAAATGCAAGAGAAATATTTCATTTTGTCTACCCAGAATGAGTAATTTTTAGATTTTGATCATTACGAGGATTTAGAACCTTCACAAGGATTAATATCTCAAACAGGCTTCGGTATTCATAAATGCTGCAGCTTTGATATTTTTTATAATAATTTGGCTTTTTTATATTACATTTCTTTATAATGTGTTATATTTTTTTTATATCTATCTAAAAAATATATATAATTTTAGTAACAGTTATTTTATGCTTGACTTTTAAAGATAATCAGTTATATTATTAACTTTGTAGAAAAGAGAAGATCGATATTTACTTTATTGGAGATCAGCGTGAAGCACTACATCAATGATATCGACAGCCCAACAACTATGATCGAGAGCAAAGTTATTTCCAGTGATCGCTTGAGACCGGGTGATCTGGAACTCCCAATCAGAATCGATAAGTTTCCAACTGAATTTAGAAAAAATATCTTTAAATCGATTGATACCAGATTTTTATTTATACTGTTACTTTCTATTGTTATAAATATAGGAAGCATTCTCATACTGCAAAAGATACTTCCTTCGGAAGTATCAAAAAAGGCAATCAATCGAATTCAGGAGCAGTATGCAAAATTACTGTTAAATAATAGCATACAATCTTCCTCTTATTATATAGACACGATAGAACCAGACTATGATTTAGATACACAGTTAATTACCGGACTCAATAAATGGATGGATGCCTTTACCAATGATATTCTCGAGTCGATAAAGGATATGCCTGCCCTGGTTAATCCAACTCCGACTTATGCACCCGCTGAGACGAAACTTCCCTCCAGAGAGGAATTGGGAGCAGCCCGGGAAAATGCCAATCTTAACAGAAAAGCATCTCGAGCGGACCTTGAAAAAGAGGTGAATTCAGTCGGTTTGTTGGGTCTCATTTCAAGCAATTCCAGATCAATCGATCAGGAATATGTTCAGGATTTACTGGAATATGCTACTGAGAATTCGACGCACCTGGCTGAGGTACTCACAAAATTAAATTCAATTGAAGTTCCGCGTTATGGCAGCAGCGGGTATTTGAAAAAAATACGAAGCAGCAACCTGGATGATGAAGCTGAGCTTAAGGGGGGACGCACTTCGGCAGATCGCGCAGTGCAGGAAATTATAAAAAATGTTCAGCCAATTCAATCTGTTGAAGCCAAACCGATGAAAAGAAATGTAGAATATGAGGAAGTTCCATCAGCCAATTTGAATAAACTGGCGGATTTAAATTTAAAAGGAAGAAACCGATCTGCCCGGGAGGTAATACGAGTCGTTCAATCGCATACCCGGGCGTTACAGGATTGCTATAAACAAGAACTAAGATATGATCCAACCATAAAAGGTAAAATATTAGTTAGATTTACAATCGATCCAGATGGAACTGTTGTAGGCGTATCAATTATTTCTTCCACTTTAAATAGTCCTCGCATGGAACAATGTATTTTAAATCGAATCAGGCGCTGGCGAAATTTTTCTCCCTGTGATCCTTCCGTTGGCGACAAAACCTATCGACAATCATTCAGTTTTGGAGAAGCAAAGTAGAGAAAAAATAATCCTTCAGTCTTTGGTTTACAAACCAGGTTTCTGCAAGAAACCTGGTTTGTTTTCCCACATGTAACTGAGTAAAAGAAAAATAAAAAAAAAAGCTTGATTTAATCATTATTTTAAATTAAATTTGAACTTTTTATCCTGGAATGTTAAATAATTTTAAAATTAGTAAATATTGAATAGGTGATTAGATGAGTTTATTTATTGGCATGGATTTGGGGGGAACGAATTTAAAATATGCATTAGGCACCAGTACAGCGGAAATATTAGTAAGTAGCAGCAAGCCGTCTTTAGCAGATCAATCCCAGCAAAAAATTTTTGAAAATATGTTTTCTGCTGTTGATGAATTATTGCAGGAAGCGAAAAAAAGGGGTGAAAAAGTTAATGCTATTGGAATCGGCAGCCCGGGATGTGTGGATTTTAATACTGGTATGCTGTTGGGTCATGCGCCTAATTTTGAAGATTGGGCAAATGCGCCAATCAAGAAAAATTTTGAGGAGAGATTTAATCTCGCAACCTGGGCAGACAATGATGCTAATTTAATGGCGTTAGCGGAGTCGAGGAAGGGAGCCGGTCGTGAGCATAACACATTACTTTGTGTAACACTTGGAACCGGGATTGGAGGCGGTATTATAATAAACCGCGAAGTATTTCGGGGAGTCCACTATTCAGCAGCCGAAATTGGGCATATAGTTATTGAATATAATGGAAAACTTTGTAATTGCGGCAACCGGGGCTGCCTTGAAGCGTATGCTGCGGCGCCGGCAATGGTGCAGCGATATCGGAAAAAATTGAAACGAACCGGCGTAATGTACGATTTTGAGGGATTAAATACCGAATTTGTTTTTCAGAAAGCGAAGCTGAATGAAGACCTGGCAAAGGAGACGATTATTGAAACCTGTGATTTCTTAGGAGTTGGACTCGCCGGGATTGCCAACACGATTGATCCCGACATGATTATTATCGGTGGAGGAGTAGCAGAAGCAGGTATCGAATTTATCCAGCGTATTGAACAGGTTGTCAAGCAATACACGTTAAAATCTATCGCCAACAAATTTAAAGTTGTAAAAGCCGACTTGAATATAGCTTCGGGTATTGTTGGGGCAATTTTATTGGCGTCAGAAAATTATCAAAAATAGATGACTTCGTTGAGAGAGTACCCTTGCGATGGTTTTGAACCTTCGCAAGGGTAGTTGGCGCTTTAGCAGTTACAAAAATGGGAGCACAACCCTCAATGCCATCACGTGTTGAGGTTGAAAATATTTTAAAATTGTCAATTGTCAATTCGCAGTTGACAATTGACAATTAAAAAGCACAATTACCCAATTACCAGGTTTATTTAAAAGGCATCCCCGATTCTTTCTTCTTATAACCTTTTGGCACTTCAAACTCGCTATTAGATACCGAAGTTTTTACGACTTTGGTGACTGCTGTCTCGGACTCCATTTTCCCCATCCCCATATCCATGGTCATTTTATTGGCAAGCGGTATTCCATTAATTTTTTTCGCTTCTTTGGATAATTTACCTTTCATAAAGCCCATTTTCTCATAAACCTGAAGGAAATCATTTCCCATGCTGAACTTGTCAGTGATCCACATTTCCAGCATCGGTTCATCATTTAAATTCAAGTAAATTAACTCACAGCGATAACCCAAAATTGTTTTCTTTTTCCCGGTGCGTTTCACACTCATTTCAATTTCAGGTTGCTCTCCACCAAACATTTTTCCCAGGTTTTTGCCCATCATTTTTTCCATCATTTTGCGCTCTTGCGGAGACATGTCTTTCATTTCTTCCTTCATTGCCGATCGCATTTTATTCATGCCTTCCTGCATCTGGGCGAAAGTCATCTCGGTATAGCTCTTATTTTTGTGATTGATCGTCCAATATAATTCTTTATCGAAACGGTAAATCATATCTTTACCAGTTGTCAGGTTCATCATTTTGTATTTACCTGACTTATAAAATATTTTTTCTTGCTCGGTTACTTTTGCTGGTTGCATCGGCATATTTGATTTTCTTACCGTCGTTTGTTCGAGGTAGCCTTCGAAGTTTTTTTGCGCAAATACATAAGTATTCAAAAAACTTAAGGTAAATATCGTGATTAAGAGGCATGTTAAAAGCGAATTAATTTGTTTTTTCATTGCTGGTCCCTTTCATTTAATCGGTTATGTTTTTAATGGTTTAAAATGCAATAGAAGAAGCAAATAGTAAACCGGATCCAATAATAAGTCCTGATATGATTACAAATAGTAGATAGTTACTAACATTAAATTCCTCTTTTTTTATTTTGTTCCCAAAGATGACTTTTAAAAGCATTGTTCCCAGGGCGATAACGACTGTACCATAAAAGAAGTATATCGGAAATACAAACATTCCAAATGGAAATGCGGCTTTGTCTTTAATTGAAAATTTTATCAGAATGATTCCGACAACAAGAGTAATAACCTGCAGGATAACCCTGAATTGGATATTGGTTTTCTTCTTTAGCCAAACATTTAACAGGGTCAGACCAGAACACATAAAAGAGGCGAGAAAAAGAATGGCGGCATTAATCGTTAGAATAGTAAATTTTGCCTGACTGCCTGTCAGAGTCAGGAAAAAAAGACCAACCGATTCCCCGATAATAATGGTTTGTAACAAGAGTATAAATTGGGGACTTGGCTTCTTAGGCTTTGATTCTGCTGGCTCTTTGTTCTCCTGGCGAATTCGTATTTTTCGTGATGTTTTATTGATGAAGTTTTTTGCTAATTGTTGATCGTCCTTTGATGCAAAGGAGGCGAATAACAAGATATATAAGCCAATCATGCTTACCAGTAGACTTAAACCACTAAGAAAAACCATTTACGCAGCTCCCAAATGGTCCAAAATATAATTAGCGTTGTTCTGGAATTAACGCCGGTCAAATTGCGAATATTTAACAACACTTTTGAATGATAACACCTAATATATGAAATAATATATAAATGTCAAGAAAAATTATTGCTTAAATTGCGGCAATACAAAAAGTTAATTTTTAAAGTAGACTCGCTCAATTGCCTGGATGAATAAACTGGTAAGCCATTCTGAATACCCGCTTTTTTGACTGAAATCAAAAACAGACCATTCCGGAATTCGCTTTTCAGGGCGCAGCCAATTCTTTCCATCCCAGCGATCTAAGATTGAATTGATTAGACGATCAAAATTTGAATTCACAACCATACCAGGAAAAAATGATAAACTGCAAATGAGGTTCAAAATATCCAACCCGGTGTAGTGGGGAGGATAACGTAACTTGTTGAAATTTATGGATTGTTTTGAATCGAGATCACAATTTATAGGAGATGAATAATTATAAATTTCGAAGATTTGATTGATAGCCGGTTTGATCCAATTATCGTATTTATTCCCATATTGCCCTAAAGCTCGAATCACATGAATATTAGCAGCGGGGCAACTCGGATCGGATTCATGATGCTCCCCGGTTTGTTTCCGGCGATCGCAGTTCCAGCCGCCATCTTTGCGCTGCGTTGTGAGGATATAATTTAAGGCTGCTTTGACAGTATTTGAATCCCTATATCCCAGGCGAATCAAGCAATAGGTCAGGTGCGCCGTCATACAGACCAGGCTGATCGTCTGCTGTTTCTTACGATGATAACGAACCATAAATTGCCCATCTTCCAGTTGTTGCAGTTGTAATTGTTTCATTAATTCGTCGATTCCCAACTCGTTACCGGGGAGACCAATATCAGCCAGGAAACGCAGACTCCAATAGAATGATCCATAAACCCGATAGTCTGCTGGTGAGTGTGAAAAGGATTTTATGCCTAATTTTGTGTCGCTGAGTCGACCAATGATTTTATTAATGTTTTGATCTAATAAAAGCTGTTTTTTGATCCGTTCTCTTTCGGGATCGCTTTCAGATAGAAGAATGAATTTTGCCCATGGTAAGCCATGATCTAAGATTGTTTTTTTATTAAAATTATAGAAGTCATGCAAGCGTTCAAAATTTAACATATTAAAAGACAAATTTTTGTTCTCGCAGTGTTAAAATTATGAATGAGGAAAAAAATCATCAATCGGTGCATTTGCCAGCTCAACCAGAAACTCGCTAATTCTTTTGCAAACGAGATCTAAATATTTCCGTCCTTTTTCTGCAGAAGCGTCAGCCGGATCGCCAACAGCACAATAGTCATTTAGATTTTTAAATCTTCGACTGGTTTGAACCCATCCTTCATTCAACGCTTCAAACCGAAACGGTCTGGCTAATGCTTGTTCTGCTTTCTCGATTTCGACTAATTCTGGATAAAGCTCAAGAGTGATAGAAGTCTCAAATTCACCAGCATGATCATCTTGTTTGTCAAAAATTTCATCGTATTTATCAAGCCCAACCTTCCACCAATTGCACAAAAATAGATGAACATCTAAATCGCATTGCATCTGTCGAATCAGAGGTGTAAAATCATTGCCACCATGTCCGTTAAGAATAACGATTTTTTGAATGCTATGTTTGTAAAGAGAAGAAATGATATCTTTGACCATTGCATCCAATGTTGCCTGGGAAACATGAATTGCCAGGGGAAAATCCATTAAATTACAATCTACACCATAAGGAATGGTTGGCAGGCAGATCACGGATTGACATTGTTCCCAGGCAAGCTGGCAACTCTGTTTTGCAATATAAGTGGTGTGAAGAAAATCCTGTCCCTCGGGGAGATGTCGATTGTGTGGCTCAATTGCTCCAACTGGTAGAACTGCGACTTCAAGTTTCTGTTCAGATAATCGACTTAGATTTGTCTGAGTTAGATCCCATTCATTTATCAAATTTTATCTCCTTCGTTTGTGTGACTTGTTTTACTAATCAACAAGTCAAATGTTCGCCAGGTAATACAAATTTCAGAAAATAGGAACTGTAATTCGAGCAAGAAGTAAAATAATACAATCCTTGAAAAATCAAATTATTTGAGGTGAAAAAAATGGGTTTCAAATGCGGTTTAGTCGGTCTCCCTAATGTGGGAAAATCAACAATTTTTAATGCACTCACTGCGCTTCAAGTTCCAGCTTCCAATTACCCTTTTTGCACCATCGATCCCAATGTGGGGATTGTCCCCTTGAAAGATGAAAGGCTCGAAACCATCGGAAAAATTGTCGGGTCTGCCAAAATAACGCCCACGACCCTGGAATTTATAGATATTGCTGGACTGGTGAAGGGAGCGAATAAAGGTGAAGGGTTGGGTAATCAATTTTTAAATCATATCCAGGGTGTGGATGCGATTGCCCACGTGGTGCGCTGTTTTAAGGATGAAAATGTGGCGCATACCAGTCCCGACTTTGATCCGGTAGCTGATGTCGAAGTCGTGATTACTGAATTGATTTTGAAAGACCTGGAAATTGTTGAGAGGCGATTGGCAAAACTTAATGTTGCAATAAAATCTGGTGATCCCCAACAGAAGGAGCAGCAGAAAATCTGTTCTCAACTCCAGGAGGGGCTGGCGCAGGGGATTCCACTAAAAAGAATGGAGCTAAATCCAAATACAAAAGAACTTATTACTGAAATGAACCTGCTTACAATTAAGCCCGCTATTTTCATCGCCAATGTCGGCGAAGATAAATCCCAGGCGAATCCCTACGCTGAACAATTACAGCGTTTTGCAGAACAACAGAATGAACCCTGCGTTTTAATCTGCGGCAAAGTGCAGGAGGAAATTGCCCAACTGGATGCCGAAAGCCAGAAAGAGTTTCTTGAAGAGTGGGGATTGGATGAGCTGAGCCTGGAAAAAATAGTCCGGGCCGGCTATCAAGTATTGGATTTAATTACCTTTTTTACCGCCAATAAAAATGAAGCCCATGCCTGGACAATCCCACGCGGAATGCCGGTTCAAAAAGCGGCAGGGAAAATACATACTGATTTTGAGAAGGGATTTATTAAAGCCGAAGTGATAAAGCTTGATGAATTGATTAAATATGGTTCAGAAGCAAAACTAAGAGAACATGGCCTGGCAGCCATTCATGGAAAAGATTATACTGTTGAGGATGGGGATTTGATTTTGTTCAGGTTTCATAATTAGTTACCGTCTGAAAAGGTAGGATATCCGTAACGCAAGCATCCTGCTTGAGATGAAAAAAAAACGAATAGATATATTGAAAGAAAAATACTATGAATACCATTATTGTGGAGAGCAAGATTGGCGTCGAGCCGACTGCAATTCAAGCCTGGGCAGAGGGTAGAACCATTTTTGTTGAATTAACAGATGGACGCATTGTTGGTTTTCCAGCCGATCGTTTTCGGATTTTAAAAAATGCTTCTGATGAACAATTGAAAGAGGTAATCCTTCGATTAGATGGTTTTGCGTTGCAATGGGAGCATTTAGA
>CBFDBN010000085.1:0-11400 GCA_965603055.1 uncultured bacterium
ATTTGGCTTATGCTAAAGCTATTGAAAACAACGATGAAAAAGCCAGAGAGTCCATTTTAAAATTACTCTTAGACAACTGTTCGTCGAAATATGAAGAATCTGAAATCCCTGTGGCTTGTACTGAATCACCTTTTGAAGATGAAGTCTTAAGTTATCTCTCTAAATACATCGATCCAAATAGAATTGAGATTCAATACAAGTGTGCAGGATTCAGGATTGATATAGTTGTAAAATCAAAAATTGATAATAAACCTCGGATCGCTATTGAATGTGATGGCGCATCTTATCATTCAAGTAATGAGGCATATGCATGGGATATTTTCAGGCAAAAGCATCTTGAACAACATGGATTTAAATTTTATAGAATATGGTCAACGAATTGGTGGTATAATCCAGAAGAAGAAACTAAAAAATTGGCGGAATTCATTAAAAGAATAGATGAGTCTGAAATTAAGAAGGCAGTGGTTAAATCCTGACGCAAATTTTAAGAAAATGTTTTGAATAACTTGTGTCTTTCACAAGCAATCCATAGTGGAGAATAAAAATAGCATTAAACATATCAGATAATAAATAAGTTATACCAAATGACAGCGAACATAAAGACGTATTAGGCAAAATCTTTTACTTCTGGAATGATATCAAAAATTATATTGAAGAAAATTACAGCCCAATCGAATAAGAATGGTAATTTTCGGATCAAACATAAAGCTGGGCATCCAGGCTAAAACATAAAAACCGAACTATCCTCTATTTCATCCTCAGCAAAGACTATTTTCTGGCTACATTCGTTGTGATAATTTGAAAATATAATTTGCATTATTAAAACTTTTTGCTATATTTAATAAGAGATTTTTTGGCTTAATATTTTTAATTTGAATTTAAAAAAAATCCCTCGGAGGTAAGTCATGCCGATCGATAAATTTAAATTGACGCAACAGGCTTTGATTCGCTTTGAAAAATTATATGGTTCAGAAGGAGTGAAAGTCTTTTCAGTTGCAAACGGGTACATCTCCAGAGAATTAACCGATGGGATGGTTGCTGGAGTGCCTCAACGAGCAGTCATTGATAAAAAGAAGCTCTGGGTTGTTCCGATCATTTTAACCAAAAAAGCTGGTGGCTATGGTGAACTCGGTGTGATTCTGATAGACGACCAGACCCATTCGATTCTGGGAACTACTGACAGGACTGAAATTTTTCAAAAGGCGGAGATGCTTGTCAATGAAAAAGCCAAAGCTGCATAAGCAAGAAAGAACTTACTCATGTTCTGTTGCCTGTCTAAGAACGGTGTTAGAGTACTATGACATAATTGAGGATGAAAAGACATTACGAATTAAATCGAAAACGAAATTTTATGGAACACATCCGATTCATATTGTTGAATGTGCCATATCTCATGGATTTGATGCTTATGCAAGTTCTTTGACGTTAAATAAACTCCAGAACTTAATCGATCGGAATGTTCCAGTAATTGCCAATATCTTAAAGTTTAATGGGGATGATTTTTACGTTCATTCAGTTGTTGTTTATAGATTAGAACAAAATATTATCTACTTCTTGGATCCAGAAGATGGCGAAAAGAATTTGGATATAGCTTTATTCAAACAGCTTTGGCAAAAGAACGATTATTTTGGAATTGTAATTAAAAAGGCTGAATAATTCAATTAACTCAACCAGAACCTCCAATGGCCAAAATCACGAATAATTATACATCATATTTTTAATTTGAATTTAAAGCAAAACACATCAAGCAAAATTATGAATGCAATCAGACAAATCAAGGAAGTAGAAGCTGGTTCAATTACCATTGACTTGCCCGATGGATTCCCCGCTAAAAAGGTAGCGATTTTTATTTTGCCATTCGACGATACGAATGGAGGAGAGCAAGAGCTGCAAGATCTGCTGCTCAATGCTCCAATAATAACTGATGATGAGTTGCAAGAATTTAATAGAGTCAGAGATTGGATGAGCCAATGGAACGTGAAAACATTCTGATTGATACCTCAAGAAGTATTTTAAAAAACCTAATTTTGCTGCTTAAACAAAACCTTATAAGCGAACTATCCTCAAGATGATCAAAATCACCTCATCCAATTTAATTAACAAAAAAGATAGTGGAAAACAATAAATGGAAACCGATCCAAATAATTAACTTTTTTATTGACAATTGACATAAATTATGATACATTTAAAATAATTAATATTCACAATTAAAGATTCCAGATAATATTTGTATTGAGTTTTGATGAATTTTAGGATTAAATCTATTACGACTATTTTTAAGTAGTGTCTGTCCGAAAACGTAACATAAGCTTCCAGCTTGTGAGAAAAACCAGCTTAACTTCAATATTTTGGTGGCAAGCAGGATGCTTACGTTACAAAAGCCGTCCTTTTCAGACGGACACTAAGTAGTAAAACGTTAAATCAATTTCAATAACCAGGGAGGAAAATAATGCGCTGGAAAGGAAGAAGACAGAGCACCAATGTGGAAGACCGTCGTGGTCTGACTCCTAAAAAAGTTGCTGGTGGCGGTTGTGGAACCATAATTATCATCTTAATTATATTGATTCTGGGAGGAAATCCTCTTGAGTTTTTTAGCACTAACCAGGTTGGGAATCAAAGCTCAGTTTCAAATTACCAGGGGAGTGAAGCGGAAAATGAAATGGCGCAAATGGTAGGAGTTATACTGGCTGATACCGAAGAGGTCTGGACACAGTTGTTTCGCCAGTCTGGTAAGCACTATCGACAGCCGAAACTGGTTTTATACAATAATGCGGTTCAGTCCGCGTGTGGCTACTCAAGTGCTGCTACCGGTCCCTTTTATTGTCCGGCGGACGATAAAGTATATATCGATCTATCTTTTCTTCGAGAAATGCAGCGACGTTTTGATGCGCCGGGTGATTTTACCGTGGCTTATATTATTGCTCATGAAGTGGGACATCATGTTCAAAACCTGCTGGGCATAAGCGATCAGGTCATGGCGTATCGAGGGAGAGCCAGCCAGCGAGAATTTAACCAGTTGATGGTGAGATTGGAACTGCAGGCGGATTTCTTTGCTGGTGTTTGGGCGCATCATGCCGAACGATATTTTCGAATTTTAGAAGAAGGCGATATCGAGGAAGCGATGAACGCAGCCGCAGCGGTTGGCGACGATCGCATAATGAAAAGAACCCAGGGCTACGTGGTCCCCGATGCTTTCACTCATGGCACTTCCGAACAACGGATGCGCTGGTTTGTCAAAGGATTCAAAACCGGCGATATGAACCAGGGGGATACCTTTAGTGCCAGAAATCTGTAGATAATTGTTAGATAAGTCGCCCTGATGTTGAAACCTCAGGCTAAGAGGTGTAAGCATCATAAATGATGCTACCTGACAATCCAATTCAACAAAACCAATCAGGATGCATTAGCATTCTTGCATCTCTTAGCCCCGATCTTTGCCTGATAAATATTTATGCTGGTAATCGGTTACCTTTTTTCTTTTTAAGTTAACTTTTCTAACATTGCCCTCAATTTAATGACATCAAATTAAAACCATAACATATATTGCCTTGTAAATTGTCAATATTTGACAGTGGATCGCCTTGTAAAATATCATATATTTATAAATTATTGCCTTGTAAAATGTCGTTTTATTTTGTATATTGAGTAAAATGTATTTAAAATTGGAACTGGCATAAAAATGAAACGCTTAATCGATTCATATTTAATTGAATGGAAGAAAAAAAAAGATAGAAAAATTCTCCTGGTACGTGGTGCCAGACAGGTTGGAAAAACTTATTCGATCCGGGAATTTGGTCTTACTTTTAAAAGTTATGTAGAAGTGAATTTTGAAGAACAGCTTCAAATTCATAATTTTTTTGAATCATCCTTAAATCCATGGAACATCATTCAGAAACTGTCAATTTTTTACGGACAGTCCATTAATCCTGGCAGCACGTTATTATTTTTTGATGAGATTCAGGCTTGTCCCAATGCTATAAGGTCGTTAAGATTTTTTTATGAAAAAATACCGGAGCTGCATATTATTGCCGCCGGTTCACTTTTGGAATTTGCAATTTCTCAAATTCCTTCTTTTGGAGTCGGCAGGATACATTCGTTATTTATGTATCCAATGAGTTTTGAAGAGTATTTGATTGCTGCAAATCTTTCCCGGTATGCCGATCTTATTAAAAATTCTTCTTCTCAAAATCCCATTGATACTGTTTTTCATAAAGAAATTTTGGAACAATTAAAAATTTTTATGCTAATCGGTGGAATGCCAGAAGTTGTAAAAACCTATCTGAATACAAAGAACTTTATAGAATGTCAGAAAATTCTGGATAATTTACGAACGACGATTTTTGATGATTTTAGCACATATAAAAAAAAATCTCCCACGTTACGTTTACAGGTTGTATTTAATTCGATTATTGCTCAAACCGGTAACAAGTTTAAATATTCTCATGCCGGTGATGAAAGAGCCGCTTTGTATGGCGATGCATTGGATTTGTTGGTGAATGCCGGACTGGCTTTTAAAATTTATCATACATCTGCCCCCGGTTTGCCATTAGGTTCTCAAATTAATCCAAAAAAGTTTAAAGTCCTTTTATTTGATACCGGCATTTATCAACAAATATCTGGTATGAACCTGGCTGAATATCAAATTGAAAATTTTGCCAAAATTATCAACAGGGGAAAATTAACAGAATTATTTGCTGGTCTGGAATTAATAAAAGCCCAATCCCTTTCTTTAAAGCCACAACTTTACTATTGGCACCGGGAAGCAAAAAGCAGTAATGCCGAGATTGATTATCTTATATCGGTTTCTGATCAAATTTATCCTGTTGAAGTTAAAGCCGGTACGAAAGGACAAATGCAGAGCATAAATATCTTCCTGGAGGAGAAGCATCCTGAATTTGGTATCCGCCTTTCCCATGAAAATTTTTCAGAATATCAAAATATTAAAATCTTTCCTCTATATGCTACTAAAAATATATTAACAGAATCACATTAAAAATCCATTTGACTTGCAAAAAGAAAAAGGAAAAATTCTTATCTGATCGTTTGCTGCAATCACCTTTTTAGCTGCTAGGAGGAGACCTGGTCTCGTTAAAAGACCAGGTCTCTTCTTCTGTAATTGCTAAGTTTAAGCTATATAAACCAGGTTTCTGCTAGATACCTGGTTTATTTTCCTCTATGCTACTGAGGTATTTCCTGCTTGTTTACTTTTTTCTTGACATTTTGATTATATTTATCTAAATTGACCATACCTTAAATGAAGAGTAAAATTACATGAGTTATTTTTTCAGGAGAAGAAACAGGGAAACTTTGAGGATACAGGTTCAGGTAGAAGAAAATAGCAAAAGCTTATAAAAAAGCTTCAGTCCAATTGAAACCCTTTCAAAGGTTTAGAACCTTTGAAAGGGTGGGCTTAAATATTTATGAGAAATTTAACACAAAATTAGTAAAATATAGGAGAAGAATATATGACCGTTACAGAATTGAAATTAGCAATAAAAAAGCTGCCCCCCGCTGACTATAATCAACTTATCTCCTGGATAGATGAATATGAGAACTCAAAATGGGATATGGAAATTGAACAAGATCAGAAAAGTGGCAAATTAGATAAATTAATTAATCACGCGTTACAAGATATCGAAAATGGTAATGTTGAGCGAATATAATGCATTACACAACAAAATCTTTCTGGGATTATTATAAGTCATTACCTGGGCACATACAAAAGCTGGCTGATAAGAATTTTAAATTATTGAAATCGAATCCTCATCATCCTTCGTTGCAATTTAAGAAGATTGGACAAATGTACTCAGTCCGAGTAGGTATACAATATAGGGCATTGGGTCTTTCAAAAAATGAGAAGATATATTGGTTTTGGATAGGTTCTCATACTGAATATGATAAAATAATCGATTAATAACGTCTAATAGACTTATTATTCTGTACAGTACTTCATTCTAAACAAAGTCGATAATCATGAAACTATTTCTCATCCTAAATCCTGCTGCTGGAAAAAACAAAGGCGCTAAAGCTATCGAAAAAGCTATTCCTTTACTTCAAAACAGAGGAATTCAATTTGAAGTCCAGGCTTCAGAATCTCCCGGTCATGCGATTCAATTAGCGCAAGAATTTGAGCCGTCAAAATACGATGGCATTGTTGCTGTTGGGGGTGATGGTACACTGTTTGAGGTTTTGAACGGTCTTTTAAAAAAGCACGGAACATTTGACCTCCCTATTGGTCAAATCCCGGTTGGCACTGGAAATTCTTTTATCAAAGACCTGGATATTCATTCTATCGAAGATGCCGTGGAAAAAATTATCGCAGGAAAGACTCGAAAGATCGATGTCGGATTTTTTAAATACCCGGAAGGTGAAAATTATTTTATCAATCTATTGGGCACTGGCTTTGTTGCTAATGTTGCTCATCGGGCGGGAAAATATAAAGCTTTGGGTCCCTTGAGTTATGTTTTCGGCGTGTTTGAAGAAGTTGTCCAGCTAAAACCAGTGCCCCTGGAAATGACCATCGATGGAAAAGTTTACCAGCGGGACTATATTTTCACTGAAATATGTAATTCCACCAAAACCGGCGGCAACATGATCATGGCGCCTGGTGCTAAAATTGACGATGGTCTGCTGGATATAATTTTGTTGAATAATATTTCAAAATTTAATCTGTTGAAAGTATTCCCCAAGATTTTTAAAGGTACCCATATTCAAGATTCACATGCCGAAACTTTTCAAGGCGAACACATTAAAATTGTCACCGAAACGCCGCAGCGTCTGACGCCGGACGGAGAAGTATTTGGTACAACTCCTATCGAAGTTTCGATTTTACCGAATAAAATAAATATGTTCTGTTGATGAAATATCTAATCTCCATATTGCTGTATGCTATCGGCTCGATACCGTTTATTATTTTAGGCATTTCAGTCATTATTTGTTCTTATCTCTTTAAGCCGAGACAATACGACAAATACATTAAATGGCTTTGTCGTATGTTTCTGAGGTCATTCTTTATTAAAGTCAAAGTGGTCGGACTTGAAAAGATTGATCCAAATAAAACTTATATTTTCATGTCCAATCATGTGAACATTTTTGATGTTTTTTTGTTATATGGGTATATTCCCAATTTTGCCCGTGGTGTGGAATTGGATTCTCATTTCACATGGCCTATATGGGGACAGGTAATCACCCGATTTGGAAACATCCCCATCAGTCAAAAGTATTTTCAAAGTGCACTTAATAGCTTGAACAGGGCTGAACAAGCGATTCAAAACGGAACTTCCATCATCATTCTGCCAGAGGGGCATCGAACCAGGGACGGAAATCTGCTGCCTCTTATGCGCGGTCCATTTTTAATGGCAAAAAGAGCTAAGGCTGACATTGTCCCGACAGCTATGATCGGCGCTTTTAAGATCAAACGGGTGACGCATTGGTTGACCAGACCAGGCACGGTAAAATTTGTGTTTGGGGATGTTATTTCCGTTGAGTCTTTTAAAGATTCATCGACTCATGAGTTAAAAAACCTGGTGAAAGACAAAATTCAAAAATTGATTAATGACAATGAGTAGGTAATTGGGTGATTAGGTAACTGGGTAATTGGGAATTAACGGAAAATCTCAACTCCTTTCTCAATGAATATTATGGAGTTCTGCAAAATGAGAAAACATGTCATTTCGAGCAGAGCGAGAAATCTGATTAACGAACTGATATTATAAGACATACAGATTTCTCACTCCACTTCGTTCCGTTCGAAATGACGGTAAAATCTTAATTTTGCAGAAATCTAAATGAATATCTAATTACCATATTACCTGATTACCATCTAAACTAATTACCAAATAAACTGATTACTAACCGAAATGCTTATGAATAAATTTAAAAACATCAAATTAAGCAAAATCCGCTACCTGGACGGGAAGCGGCTGAAGAATGCGATTCTTGCCAGCACTAAACTGATCGGCAGGATGCAGGATCATCTTAATAAAATCAATGTGTTTCCTGTGCCTGATGGCGATACGGGGACCAACATGGCTCATACCATGAACCATATCTCCGATGGTCTTTCGCAGCTACAAGATCGATCCATTTCCAATGTAAGCAACGAGCTGGCGAAATCGGCGCTTATGGGAGCACAGGGAAATTCAGGCGCAATTCTGGCGCAGTTTTTTTACGGCTTTGCCGAAGGGGTCAAGGGAAAATGGAAATTGACGACGGAAGCCTTCGCATCCGCTGTGCAAAAAGCCAAAAAAGCCTCTTTTGAAGCCCTGTCCGAACCAAAAGATGGCACGATTTTGACGGTGATTAGCGACTGGGCAAATTACATCGAAAATGCCGCGCATAAGACCGAAGATTTTGTCGAGCTGCTAAAAAAAGGATTACAGCGAGCCAGGCAATCCCTTGCTGAAACGCCAAAAAAACTGGAGGTCCTGAGAAAGGCTGGCGTCGTTGATGCGGGAGCACTGGGATTTGTTCATTTATTAGAAGGAATCGTCAATTTCATTGATAAGGGCAGAATTGAGAGAATTTTCCACCGTCAATTTGAAGACCAACCGCTTATTGCAGATATTAATTTAAAAGAAGTGAAATCCGAGATTAAATATCGCTTTTGCACTGAATGCATGATCACCGGGACATCCATCGGTCGGGCAAAACTCAGGGAAGCTTTGAAAGATATGGGCGACTCGCTGATCGTTGCCGGTGGGAATGATCGAGCCAGGATTCATATTCACACCGATTCTCCTGATGCCGTGTTCGGTATTATTTCATCTTATGGCGAAATTTCCGAACAGAAAGTCGATGATATGATCAAGCAGCACGATGATATCTATTCGGCATCAAAAATCGGCGGCATTGGTATCGTCACCGATTCCTCCTGTGATCTGCCCTATCAATTCATTAAAGATAATCACATTCATGTCATTTCCTGCAAATTAATATTTGGCGACCAAACTTTCCTGGATAAAGTGGACATTTCTCCCATCGAATTTTATGATAAACTGGTTACATCGCTGCATCACCCGACGACTTCACAGCCCGCCGTCGCAGATATTTTAAAAATTTACGAAAAAGTAATTCCACAATACGAATCAGTTTTATCCATCCACCTGCCACGAGCCGTGAGCGGAACATTTCAAGCCATCGAAAAAGCAGTACAAATGGCAGGAAGCAAAAAAATTACCTGCATCGATGGGAAGGGAATTTCGGGAGCATTGGGATTGGTGGTCATGGAAGCGGTGGAGGCGATCAAAGCAGGATTAACACTGGAGCAGGTCAAGGTACGAATTCAAAAAGCGATTAAAAATAGTAAAATTTTTATTATGCTGCCAACGCTAAAATACCTGGTTAAAGGCGGGAGAGTGAGCAAACCAAAAGGGCTGATCGGTAAAATCCTGGGATTGAATCCTATCGTTACTTTTGATAGAGATGGCAGAGTCGTTTTGGCTGCGAAAGCATTTGGCGAAAATAACGCCATGAAAAAGACACTGAAGATGGCAATACCATACATTCGCAAGTACAAGCGGATCAAACTTATTGTCGCCCATGCCAATGCCTATTCAAAGGCATTGTGGTATGTCGATCAACTAAAAAAGTTGTTCGATGTCACAGAAGACATCCCCATCGTTGATGCCGCGCCGGTGCTGGGCGTTCATGCGGGACCTGGGACGGCTGGGTTTGCGTTTATTGGGTATGATTTTTAGGTGATTGGGTAATGATGTAATATGGACAAACCAGGTTTCTGCGAGCAACCTGGTTTGTTAACTTGTTTTCTTCTTATAGATAAATAAATACAAACCGATTTGGAAGCAAAAAATCTAAGGGATTATTATGTTATCAATTATTGCTATCATTATTCTCAGCTACCTGGCAGGCTCAATCCCCACCAGCATCATCATGTCAAAACTCACTCGCGGCATTGATATACGCGATTATGGCAGTGGCAATGCCGGTGCAACCAATGTCATTCGGGTGCTTGGCTGGAAAATTGGGATTGTTGTTATCATCGTTGATGTTGGCAAGGGAGTACTGGCAACACTGTTGATCTCGAAATTGAGAATCGATCCTCTCCCAATCAGTGATAACCTGATTCAGATTATTGCCGGACTTTCTGCGGTGCTGGGTCATATCTGGACGATTTTTGCGGGATTCAAAGGCGGGAAAGGCGTTGGCACGGCGGCAGGAATGTTGTTTTCGCTTTATCCAATTGCAGGCGTAATCTGTCTCATTATCTTTGCAATCGTTCTACTGGGCGGAAGATATGTCTCCATTGCCTCGATGACAGCAGCGATTTCATTGCCGATTGTTATTTTAGTTTTAAATAAGTTTTTCAATTATTCCATCTCGAATGAACTATTATATTTTGCTATTTTTATGGCAGCTTTGATTGTTTTTACCCACCGAAGTAATATCAAACGTTTGATCAAGGGAGAGGAAAGCAGGATTAAGAAGATTAGTTTTAAAAAGGCAAATAGTTGACAAAAACATAATTGTTTTATCGAGATACATTCCTGCTATAAGAATTTTAATTTGATAAAGAATATTTTCTTTGATTGAATAAATGACACAAAATGAAATTCTTTAAATTATGCCAGATATTATATTTGACAATTTGGAATTATTTTTATCTATTTGCAAAAAGTTCTTATTTATAGCCAATATTGTGGTACAGAAAGTTCCGACTCCAGATTGAATCCGATGACTGCTCAATAAAACTTATCCTGATCACGCCGCCGATTATTTTATATGCACACAATGTTGAGGAATTGAATTTATTTATTGAGATGTCTAATATCATGAAAAACAAAATCAGAGATTCACCTACTTTGATAAATGTTTATATATGGACATTCTGATGTTCGCATAAATGCAAACATTCTCAAAAAACCTCTAAGTATTGGATATATGAAATCAATAAAAAGTAATATTTGGCAAAAACCTTAAACACACCTTCTAAATCCTGAGTACGAATTCCCCAATTACCTAATCAACCAATTACCCACTAATCCCCAGCCGTTCAATCATCCGCCGCAATGTCCCTTTATCAATATTCAGTTCCCGTGCCGTTGCCAGCCGTTTCCAATTATTGCGGATCAGGGCTTGTTCAATGGCTCTTTTTTGAATCGCTGCCAGGGACTGTCCTGCCAGCTCGCTCAACTGTTTGTCATCATACCTGGCTCGGAAATGTTCGGGTAAATGCGCCACTCGAATGACATGATCGTGGCACAATATAAATGCATACTCGATAATATTTTCCAATTCACGGATATTACCGGGAAAATCATGTCGCATTAGAATGGCAAGCACCTCATCCGAGACATTGGTGATATTTTTATTTTTTAATTTATTGAATCGATCGATGAAATGGCTGATCAGCAATGGAATATCTTCTTTTCGCTCCTTCAA
>CBFDBN010000086.1:0-11341 GCA_965603055.1 uncultured bacterium
CATTTAAATTAAAGGTCGAAGGACCTTCAAAAGAAAAACCTGAAAAGAAAAAGGAGCAACCGGAAAAAGATAAAAAGAAGGATGCTGAAAAGAAGAAAACAGAAAAGCAAGACGATAAAAAAGAAAAGGAGATGGCAGAACTCTATGCCAATACTGGCTTGTTACACCAGGCAGGTGTCAAATTTGCCTTCACCTCTGCCGGACTCAAAAAGCCGGAAGATTTTATCAAAAACGCTGCCAAAACCATCAAGCATGGGCTTCCCAAAGAACAAGCGTTAAAAGCGTTAACGATTTATCCGGCTCAAATTTTCGGTGTTGCCGATCAAATTGGCAGCATTGAAGAAGGGAAGATTGCCAACTTAGTGATCGCATCCGGCGATATTTTTGACGAAAAAACCAAAATCAAATATGTCTTTGTAGATGGTAAAAAATATGAGCTGAAAATTAAGGAGAAGAAAAAGGCAGCGGGAGAGGCAACGGTGGACGTAACGGGAACGTGGGATGTTACAGTGGATTCTCCCAAGGGTGAAGTTTCGTTTACCCTGACTTTAAGTCAAAGCGGTTCTGAAATCACCGGTGAGCTAAAAACCGAATTTGGGACGTCATCTATTTATGATGGTTCCCTAAGCGGAAATACAATTGAATTTAGTGTAAAACTTCCCATTTCTGGACAGTCGGTCAAAATTATTTTTGAAGGAACAGTGGAAAGCAGCTCAATAGAAGGGACAATCGACCTGGGTGAGATGGGAACTGCTGGGTGGACAGCAACAAAGCCAGGAAATTAGGTGAGTGGGTAATTGGGACTGCGATTTCATTCACAAAATATTTTGATTTCAAGTGGAGGAATAATTATGTTACATAAACAAAGTTTTAATTTACTTATTTTGATGTTAGCCTTCCTTTTGTGCACATTATCGAATCCGATATTGGCTCAACTCAAGATTGAGGGGGAAGGAGAAGACCTGTTAATTAAAAATGCCACAGTTTTAACTGTGACACAGGGTACGATAAAAAATGGGTACGTTTTAATTCATAATGGCAAAATAAAAGCGGTGGGAGAGAATATTGCTGCGCCCGATAATGTTCGGGTCATCGATGCAACCGGGAGATATGTAATGCCGGGCATTATCGATTCTCATTCGCACATGGCTTCGGAAGGAGGAATTAATGAATCTACCAGACCGGTCACGCCAGAGGTGAATATTCAGGATGTGATCCGTCATGATGATTTGAGTTTGTATCGGGCTTTGGCAGGTGGTGTGACAGCAATTAATACGCTGCATGGCAGCGCCAATGTGATCGGAGGTAAAAACGCCATATTAAAGCTCAAATGGGGAAAACCTGCCGAGGAGCTACTGATTCCTGGCGCCATGGAAGGAATCAAATTTGCGCTGGGAGAAAATCCCAAACGGTCGAACATATCCACTCCTTCGATGCGACGCTTCCCGGCATCTCGGATGGGAGTCATGTTCACCATCAGGGATGCTTTTACCCAGGCAAAGGAGTACATGCGCAAATGGGATGAATATGAATTGAAAAAGAAAGGCAAAATCAAACCGAATAAATGGGAGAAAAATTTAAAGCCAATTCCGCCAAAACGAGACTTGAAACTGGAAGCATTGGCGGATATTCTCCGCGGTAAATCAGGAATTATCTGCCATGCCTACCGCGCCGACGAAATGCTGGCACTAATGGAGTTGGGAGATGAAATGGGCTTTAAAGTGACTTCTTTTGAGCATTGTCTTGAAGGGTTTAAGATTGCAGATGAGTTGGCTCAACACGGGGTTATCGCCTCAATATTCTCCGATAGCTGGGCTTATAAGATGGAAGCGTTCGATGCCATCCCTTACAATGCAGCAATTCTCACCGAACGAGGTGTAAAAGTCACAATCAATTCCGATAGCGCTGAACGGGTACGACGGCTCTACCAGGATGCAGCCAAGACCATGAAATATGGTGGCTTATCAGATAAAGAAGCTTTGAAAACAATCACATTGAATCCGGCCATCATGCTTGGCATCGACGATCGAGTCGGTAGCATCGAAATCGGAAAAGATGCTGATCTGGCAATTTTTAACGGTCATCCATTTAGTGTCTATTCAAAGGTGGAAATGACTTTGATTGAGGGGGAGATTTATTTTGATTTATCTAAAGCAATGACTATTGAAAAATTATTGACAGAGTCGGGGAAGAAGTAGTTGGTGGTGAGTAGTGAGTAGTGGGTGGCGAATCAGTAATATTGGAGCACAGAAATCAGTGGCTACGGACAACTAAGAAATGATAAGCGATGGGTGTTCAACTTACTATTTATTAACAGAAACGTCTAAAATTTGAGAGGGAAACTATGAGAAAAAATTTTTTAAACATATTCTTATTCTTGGGGATTGTCAGTTTTGTTTTGATAATTGCTTTTCCCAGCACAGGATTCAGTGGTAGTTACGCCATTAGAAATGCAACTATCGTGACCGTAACCGGGGAGACAATCGAGAATGGTGTTCTGGTCATTGAACAGAATAAAATTACGGCAATCGGGAAAGATGTAGAAATACCATCGGGATACGAGGTGATTGATGCGACGGGACTTTTTGTTTACCCAGGATTAATCGATGCCTATACCGTATTAGGCTTGTCGGAAGTCGGAGCAGTGGCAGCGACCCAGGATGCTTATGAAATGGGACAGTATAATCCCCACATCAAATCATGGCTGGCGATCAATCCCCATAGCGTTCATATCCCGATCAGTCGCGTGAATGGGATAACGACAGCGCTTGTTGTTCCTGGCGGTGCGGTTATTTCCGGGCAGTGTGCATTGATCAATCTCAACGGCTGGACTCCCGGTGAGATGTTATTGAAAGCGCCGGTGGGCATTTGTGTCAATTTTCCACGAATGCCTCGTGAAGATGATTTTCGGAGGCGCCGGCAACCTTCGAAACAGGAAATGAGCAAGGCAAAAGAGCGTGCCGAAAAGCAGTTGAAGGAATTGAAAGAAGTTTTCAAAAAGGCAAAGCGGTATGCCGCTAAATGGAAAGAATATGAAAAATCACCAAAGCCTC
Organism: uncultured bacterium; assembly: GCA_965603055.1. Classification (GTDB taxonomy): domain Bacteria; phylum Zhuqueibacterota; class Zhuqueibacteria; order Thermofontimicrobiales; family Thermofontimicrobiaceae; genus CBFDBN01. The sequence goes on from CBFDBN010000086.1 coordinate 3,054, forward strand.
CTGCTCCTGACCACGATTTAATGCTTGAAGCTCTAATTCCTGTTATTGATAAAGATCTGCCAGTCATTCTTTCAGTTGATGCTGAAGGCGATATTAAAAATGCTGTGGAATTTGTGAAAGAATTAGACATCAAGGCGATTTTCCAGGGTTGTAACGACGGCTGGAAAGTGACTGAATTGCTGAGCAAAAATAACATTCCTGTTTTGGTAGGACCGGTTCTCAGAAGCCCTGGCTCAAAGGATCCGTATGATGCTCGTTTTGCCAATGCAGCTATTCTCAATAAAGCCGGAGTCAAAATTGCATTTCTGACCCGAAGCGCACCCGACGTTCGCAATTTGCCTTATCATGCCGGGACTGCAGCGGCATTTGGATTGCCGAAGAAAGAAGCATTGAAAGCTGTTACCATTTATCCAGCAGAAATTTTCGGTGTAGCAGATAAAATCGGAAGCCTGGAAGTTGGAAAGATAGCGAATGTTATTGTGACCGATAGTGATCCGCTGGAGATGTTGACCCAGCTCAAACATCTTTTTATTGCTGGAGAAAAAATTCCATTGGAAAGTAAGCATACGAGGTTGTATGAAATGTTTCGGAAGCGACCAACAAAGGAAAAATAGCTCAATATTTTTCTGGATTCAAGCTTGCTGGACAAAATATACTTGAAATAAGAAAGTTTGGAAAAGAGGAGTGATGGAGCGCTGGATTAATGGAGTTTTTTGCATTAACAACCTGTCCATGAACTTCTTATAGTGTCATTTCGACCGAAGGGAGAAATCTGTAACTTCAATATTTTCAACAAACCAGATTTCTCGCTAACGCTCGAAATGACACTTTCATACAGTTCATGGACAAACTGTTAATCCACTGCTCCAATACTCCAAAACTCCATATTAATCCCCCCTGGTGACAATATCAGCCGGCTCCACCAAAAAAACAACTGTTTCCTCATCGGCTTCAGATTGATGAACAATTCCCTTTTTGACAACAATGCCTTCACCCTCTTCTAAAACAATTTGTCGATCCTTAAAATTCATTTTTAATTGACCGTTGAGGACTATAAACAATTCATCTTGATTGGTATGCTTATGCCAATGATATTTTCCTTTAATTTTAACTAACCTGATTGCTGTGTCATTGACCCGGAAAATATCCAGGGGTGTCCAATAATCTTTCATCAGATCAATCATATTATCAATTGAAATTTTGTCCACGTTTACCTCCAAATTTTATTCTTCTGCTAATTCAATTTCTTCCAGCAATGGAAAAAGTAGGGGATTGACATCGTACCAGGGATCATCAGCCGTTCCATGCTCTGTAATACTAAATTGATTAAATAATCTTTTTCCGGCATCAGTATTACGAAACTTTTTATCCTGCCTGATATCTAATAGCAATTTTTTATCCTCATCAGAAAATACTGACCGATACACCCTTCGGATTCGTTCGTCAGCTTCCTTTACAATTTCATCATCGATGAATTTGATTTTTTCCATTAGGGCTACGATACAGGATTCTCTCACTAACTTGACTAACTCATAAGGAATTCCCCCGCTCAGTTTAACAATTAAATCGATAGCATCATCATAAATTAATTTGCTCGGCATTCTTTTGGTTATAATTTCTTCCAGTTTTTTTTGTCCGCTTTCGTCGGGATTGCCAAATTGATCGAAAACAGCAAAATTGGGCAGGTAATAAACGCCGTTGAAACTATTATAGATATTAATAAAGTCCTGATCATATTTCAATAACAGGGGAAAAGTATAAACCATAAAGCATTGAATTTTGGTCAAATTCTGAAGTGATTTTGTAAATATATCTTTTGCATTATCAAGACTGATCTTGTCCATACCGGGGACTAAAACTAATACGTCTTTTTTGGATTTTAAATCGATCTCATCTATCGTCTCATTAATAAGATTAATCACATTACCTATTCCCGGTTTTGAGGTTTTCTTGGAAACTTGCTTGAAAATATCTTCCTGTTCAGACTTCTCGCCAGAAAATTTGTCAAGCAAAGTTGTGTCGGGGACCAATTCTTTCCCTTTACCACCTTTGACAGAAATGGTAACTTCAGTATTTAATTCCCAACCATGACTCAGTTGAAAAAATTTATCAATTTTTTCCTTTTGGTTTTTCACTTTTTCCTTTTCAGCAATTACAGCAACTTCTTTCAGTATCTTTGTAACCAATCCTTCCACATTTAACTCGTAATTACTGGTAAAATGCCTGGCAGACAGTAAGATGGTATGAAACTCTTTTTTTAAATCTTCCTTAAGTTTTCCCAGCTCAGTAGATTTTCCACATCCCGGCGAGCCGGAGAGCAATACCTTGGGAAATCCTGTATCTGTCTTAAGAATTGTTTTTATTTCTGATAAAGGACTTTTTTCTCGCTCAACATAGTATGCTTTGATATCGGTTTCATCGACGAGCGGATAATGAGGATCAAACAATCTTAATGCATCTTCGAGCGAATTTGCTTTCATGTTTTTCTCCCACAGGAAGTTCTGCTTGATATGATAAGCTGATTAACAACTTAGATAGATTAAACTTAATATAATTGAAATTGATCCTTATTTTATCATCAAAAAATAACTATCCACTGGTTTCCTGAACCTGTCCTTCTGAATAAGCAACAACTGTGGCACAGGTGGCATCGCCAGAAATGTTCACGATTGTCCGACACATGTCTAATATTCGATCCACGCCCAAAATTAGTGCGATTCCTTCTAAGGGTACCCCAATCTGTTTTAATACCATGGTGAGCGTAATCATTCCTATTCCCGGAACGCCAGCAGCGCCGATCGAAGCCAGGGTTGCCATAAGAACGATGGTTAATTGCTGTCCAATATTTAAATCCATACCAAAAACCTGGGCAATAAAAACCGCGGCAACTCCCTGGTACAGCGCGGTTCCATCCATGTTAATTGTCGCCCCTAAAGGTAAAACAAAACTGGAAATTTCTTTGGAAACCCCAATATTTTCTTCAACACATTCCATTGTTATGGGGAGCGTTGCCGAGCTGGAACTGGAACTAAATGCAATTAGTTGCGCCGGGCGTACACCCTTGAAAAAACTGATTATTTTGACTTTTGTAAAAATTTTCAAAGCAGCGCTGTACGTAATGATGACATGGAGAAAAAGTCCAACAATAACGATAATGGAATATTTAAATAAAGGTCCCAAAATTCCCAATCCAAATTCCCCAATGATTGCGGCAATCAGGGCGAAAACACCATAAGGAGCAAATTCCATGATGATATGAACCATTTTAATCATGGCCTCGTTGATGCCATCGAAAAATTTTATCACTGGACTGGCTCGATCCTGTGGGATCAGGGTGATGGCGATTCCCAGCATCAGGGCGAAAAAGATGATTTGAAGCATATCACCACCTGATAGCGCCTCCATTGGATTCCGCGGAATAATATCAATTAACGTCTCACCAAGACTCGGCTTTTTTAACGCCGTGTCGATTTTTTCAGCAGCTTCGTCGGCATAATTGGCTAAAAGCTGTTCCTGGGTTTCTTTTGTTAATCCACTGCCCGGCTTGAAAATATTTGCCAGCACCAGGCCAATGACTATTGCAACTGCCGTTGTGCAAAGATAAAAGCCGATAGTTTTCCCGCCAATTCTTCCCAATTTACGAATATCATTTAGACTGGCTGTGCCTACAAAAAGCGAAGCAAAAACCAGTGGAACTACAATCATGCTGATCAACCGAATAAACGCTGAACCAAATGGTTTGATATAAGTACTGATAAACGGGGCAATCCCCAGTTTATTGGCAACAATCCCAACAATTACACCAAGAATGAGTCCAATCAGAATTTTCGTGTAAAGTTCAAGCTTCGGTAATTTCATTTTTCCTCCAGGTCCTATTTTCGATTCAATATTCGATATTCATCATTCCTTATTCAATATTATTTCTGCAAATGAATAAATTCTAATTTCAAATAATACCACAAAATTATCGAACAATAGCAATCCATTCCAGTGGCCATCGCCATTGCTTTCCATCATTCGTTTCAACAACAATTCTTTTTGAATTTTTTCTAATTGGTCGTATCACAGATACAATCTCATTCTGATAATGACCTTTTGAATCATATTTAATCAATAGCTTATCACCAGCAGCCAATGATCGAAATTTCTTATATGGATCAAAAATAGTATTTGAAAACAAGAAACGAGAAGATTTTTTCTTTTTTGGGGACTGAGTTAATTTAACGCCTTCTGCATTAAAACTTAGCTGTTGTATTCGTGCCAGAGCCCACTTATTCGCCATATTTTCACCCTCGCGTTCATGAAAGCCAAGATGATAACGTCGGAAGTGATGGAGTTCATGGGCAAAAAGAAAGGCAATGTGATCGATGAGCGAAGAATAAGTGAGCTTCCAGCCATATCGATCGATCTGGCACAATGGGTATTTCAAGCCTTTGATTCCAAATTGTAAACGGATAAGTTTGAATGAACCAGGAATATCGTTGGGAATTCCAAATTTTTGCGTAAACTTCCAGCGTCCACGGTAAGTGACAAATTCTTTTGGTGATAGCCAGTCTCGGGTGTAAGCAACTCCACCACTCCAGGAATTTCGATGAAGAAGATAGTTGGCGAGAATTAAATCTTCGGTATTTGATCCATCGGCAATTTGATAAAATATTTTGTTAAGTGTTGATTCATCAAATCTTAATCTTCGTTTCCAGTCGGTGTCTGAAAAAAAATAAATGGTCATATTCTCGGTCTTTTCTTTTTAAAGCTGGGGGATAAATTAATAAAAAAATTCAATAAATGCAAATAGTTTGTAGATTGAATTTCATCAGAAATGTAAAACAAATTGTCAATAAGTCCTACAACTCAAAAATCAATTGTTTTCTTTTCGACCTCTGGATATAATAAGTCGATCTCCTTTTGGAGGTGTATTGTTTTTCTAGAGCGAACACCATGTTAGAATATAGCTTGGTCTCGTTAAGGGACATAATTTTATCTTTTTTCTAAATATAACAAATTTATTGAAAATACCAATAAAAAATTTTCAAATTTGGAAATATTACTAACATGAGAGTTGAATCATTCACAAATAACTTGACTTCTTTCAATAAATTCTTTATTTTATCGAAATCTAAAAAACAACCATCAACTAAAAAATTGTTTGAACTAAATAAATATGTAAACCAGGAGGTTTCTCATGGAAATAATTTTGGTCAAAATCGAAAATCCTGACCATTTGAATCTAATTCTTGGTCATTCACATTTTATCAAAACTGTTGAGGATATTCACGAGGCATTGGTTAATTCAGTCCCACAAATCAAATTTGGACTCGCTTTCTGTGAAGCATCAGAAAAGCGACTGGTTCGCTGGTCGGGAAATGATGATGATTTGATTGAGTTGGCACAAAAGAACGCCCTGAATTTAAGTGCCGGACATTCTTTTATTTTATTCATGAAAAATGCGTTTCCGATCAATGTGTTAAAAGAAGTCAAAAATGTTCCCGAGGTTTGCCGAATTTTCTGTGCCACAGCTAATCCCGTCGAGGTAATTATTGCGGAATCAGATCAGGGGAGAGGGATACTTGGTGTAATTGACGGATTGGAAACTGTTGGAATTGAAGGAAAAGAAGATATTGCCGAAAGAAAAGCATTGCTTCGGAAGTTTGGCTATAAATTATAAAATGTATATCAGACAATCTTGTCTGATTTGTTCTCAAACAGGATTGTTTGAGTTACCTCCAGCCGTACATCAGACAATCCTGTCTGATCAAACATAAAAGAAACATTAATCAATCAGTTTAGTTAAATAGCAATTGTTGACATAGAACAGTGTGTTGAAGCTTTTCAACGCACTTTTTATTTGTACCTTAAAAAATGTTTGCAATTTAAAAATATTTTCTTAAATTGTAGATATATTTTTGGAGGATATTTTAATGAAATTAGTGGATATTCTGTCAGATGATCATGTGATAATCCCGCTGAGGAATCATGAAAAGCAGAAAATTATCGAAGAAATGGTTGATCATCTTTATGAGAAGAAAAAAATTGGAAATCGTGATAAAATTTTAAAAGCCATTCTGGATCGTGAAAGAGTCATGAGCACCGGGGTGGGTGATTATGTTGCTATTCCTCATGGAAAAGCTGATGGCGTAAAGGACATTATCGCTTCATTGGGAATTACAGACGTTGATGTCGATTTTCATTCCATAGATAAAAAACCAGTTCGGTTAATCTTTTTGCTCGTCGGGCCGCCAGATAAAACAGGTCCCCATTTAAAAGCGCTGAGTCGAATTTCTCGATTAATGCATAAAGAGGATTTTCGAAGTCGATTACTTCTTTCAAAGACAGCCCAGGAAGTGATGCATATCATTCAGGAAGAAGAAAAAAAATTTTTTGATTTAAATTAACCTATGATTTCTAAAGCTCGATTAAAAAATTTACTTGCACTAAAATATAAAAAATTTCGTAATGAACAAAAATTATTTTTAATTGAAGGCTATCGTCTATGCCAGGAGGCGCTCCGATCGGATTTTACAATTGAAACACTACTCATAAACCCCGGTATTTTGTCTCCTCAAAAATTAGATAAAATTGTCCAACTGGCTCGGCAAAAGCAAATTGAAATTATTGAAATCCAGCAATCTGAAATAAAGCAACTGGCTGATACCGTTAATTCCCAGGGGACTTTTTGTGTTGTCAATCAGAAGAAGTATGAGCGGGATGCTATTCTAAAAAAAGATATTCAATTGATCGTGATCATCGACGAGGGTCAGGATCCCGGCAATGTCGGGACAATTATTCGTACCGGCGATTGGTTTGGCATTGATGCCATTTTTTTAAGTCAAGGGACAGTGGAGTTATACAATCCGAAAGTCATTCGATCAACCATGGGTTCAATTTTTCATTTACCCATAGTTCCAGAAATCGATCTAAAAATTCTGCTTCCTCAATTAAAAAAGCCTGGTTGGCACATCTTTGGCTCTGATATAAACGGAAAATATAATCATAATCAGATCGACTACCCGAGACCAACCGCGCTGGTTTTTGGCAATGAAAATACCGGAATAAAAAGCGAATTATTCAAATACTTTGATAAAACAGTAAAGATTCCTTCGTATGGCAAGGCTGAATCTTTAAACATGGCACTTGCTGCCGCAATTATAATCAGTCAAGTGGTAAACTAAATAGGTCTGTCTGAACAGGGCTGTTATCTGTAACGCAAGCATCTTGCTTGCCTTGAAAATAAAGGCTTAACTCACAAGCTGGAAGCTTATGTTACGTTCTCGGACAGAAACTGAATAGAGTGAAGAGAAATAATGGATATTGAAAATCAAACTAAGCAATACCCGCAAATCTGGCAGGTCATAATTGTAATATTGATCACCTTATTTATTACTTTTATTTTAGGATTAATTGGAAGTTTAGTCGGTGCAAAAACCGAGTTGTTTTTATTAGAAGCAGTTATCATTCTGCCTGCCCTGGTCTTTACTTTGAGAAATAACTTCCCTGCTGTTACGCTTTTTCGATTGCGACCGGTAAATAAGAATGTTATCATGGCAAGTGTCTTGATTGGAATTGCTTTCACCGTTGTATCCGATGAAATTGATCGGATTGTCCAGTTATTTTTCCCCATGCCTGATATTCTTCGCGAAGCAATAGAGGAATCACTAAAAATTCAATCCGCTTCTGATTTGATAATTATCATTATTTCAGCCGTATTCCTGGCTGCAATTGTTGAGGAAATGCTATTCCGTGGTTTTGTACAGACCAGCTTTGAACATCATTTTGACGTGACCAAAGCTGTTATGTCCAGTGCGCTTATTTTCACCATCATTCACTTCAATCCCTGGTGGGCGATCCAGGTAATGATTATTGGCGTCATCCTGGGAGTGATGGCATGGAAAAGCAACAGCATTGTTCCTCCCATGATTGTTCACTTCATCAACAATGGAATTGCGTTAATCTTCGCCAATAGTAAGCCAGAACAATACCAGTGGTATTTGTATAAAGATCATGTTAGCATCCCTATTGTAATTGCTGCAATTATTGTCGTATTTTTCGGCATGAAACTATTCTATAAATTTTGTGATTCTTCTTTAGAGGAGGAAAATTTTGACAGGATCCAAGAAAATTCCGATAATTAGAATTGGTGTCATCCAGTCGACTGATAGGGTGACTTTTAAATGTAATCAATCTTTTTCATTACAAAATTCCCGGGGAGAAAAAATATTTGCTGGAGGGGCGAATCAAAATTATGTTTTGACAATTCGCTCCAGCCAGCCGGCGAAAATCAATTATCAAGT
>CBFDBN010000087.1:0-11132 GCA_965603055.1 uncultured bacterium
TAACAAATTTATAGTCGTGACAAAATCGTCTATTATCATTCGGAATGTGAATAAATTTTTCTTCCCCAATTTATTCGGGAAATTTGTCGAAGGGATCCTGTTTTTCCATGCAACAGAAATATATTTTAGTAGCTGAGGGTGGCTTATGTTCAACTCTGACAGCTACTGTGAAAGAAGAAGTCTCATATTGTTTTTGGAAAGAATCACAACTCAAATTTTCCAAGCTGATTTAAAACGTATTCCCGAATTTCATGAACCGAAGGATATTTAGTTGTTAATTCACCATTTTCAATGATCGGTTCCAACATATTTTTATAATCCTTCCCGCAATGACAAACTGGTGAAAATATCCAGCCCGATGGAACAACAACTGTCTCATAGCATACAGGGCAGCGAAAAACATCTTTTCTTCCTGACGGTTTGCCTCTCTTGGCAATTGGCTCTCCCTCAATAGCCACGATGTCCAGTGAATAATCCAACACCGGGGAATTAGAGATGGAAGTTCCGACGCCATAGGCATCAACGACTTCGTTTAATTCCAAAATTTTATATTCATCGATACCGCCAGAAACCAGGATTTTGACGTTTTGAAATCCTCTCAAATCCAGTTCCCAGCGCACTTCTTTGAGAATGCTTAAAAAATCTCCGCGGCGGTTGCCCGGTGTATCCAGACGGATTCCAAAAAGATCATCTCCCAATGCCTGTGCCACATTTAATGCTTCAAACTTTTCATCGAGGAAAGTATCCACCAGCGCGACTCGTTTGACCTTTTTATCAATAATTTCATTAAATGCTTTGACAGCAGAAACCGTATCGCCCATGATCAAGATTAAAGCATGGGGAATGGTGCCGCTGGGTTCCAGTCCCAGCAGCTCAGCATTTTTGACGACAGCAACGCCATCGCAGCCGCCAATGTAAGCATTTCGCTCGATCATTGGGGCAATGCCGGGATGCATTCGCCGGGCGCCAAACGAGACAACCGGTTTCTTGCCAGCCGCAATCCGACATCGGGCGGCTTTGGTCGCAATTCCTGAAGCCTGACAGAGGAAGCCTAACAGAGCTGTCTCATAAATTCCAAATTCGAGATAGGGACCTTCGATGACCATTAATGGCTGGTTGACATCAAAAATCGTCCCTTCTGGCATTGTCCAGAAATTGATATCCAAATCGCTCAAGACTTCCAGGCTTTCCTCAAGACCAGCCCAGACGCCCCAATGATAATCGGCGGGAAAATTTTTGAGCACGATTTCAGCAGTGACGTTTTTGTTAATTTTTAATTTTTCAAGCACCTGGCGGGTTCGCTCAAAATAGACATCACTGACCAGTCCTTTTTTTATATCTTCAAGGGAGGCGGTTTGGAGCATGTTGTTTTCTCCTCAAATTTGTTTTTTTCCCTCACCGCAGAGTTCGCGGAGAAATATCCCTGCGAATTCTGCGTTTTTTGCGCTTGAATTTTTCCACCCAACTATTCTGATTTCCCCCGCAAAAAGACCATTCTTTTTGTTGAGGAGAATTTACCTGACTTCAAACGATAAAAATAAACTCCTGATGAAACTAATCTTCCTTTATCATCCCGTGCATCCCAATCTTTTTGATAGGGAAAAGGATTTTGTTGATGGTACACGTCATCCACCAGCTTTCGAACCTGCTGTCCCATGATGTTGTAGATGATCAACGTTACTTTTGCTGGCGTAATAATGTCATATTCAATCGTCGTCGTGCGAGCAAATGGATTGGGGTAATTCTGGTAGAGACGAAATTCCTCTGGTGGATCGATGGGAGTAATCGAAGAATCAAAAGCGAAAAACTTGAAATATGCCCCAGGCGCATGATAGGGATGGAACTTGAAATCCCCACTAACATCAACGGCTGAAAAATAAAATTTGATCTCGGTTCCGGCTGGCTTTACCGGAAGCCATGCCTGGTATTCATTCAGTTCCGGGGATGGAGTAAGCAGCACTGGCGAGAAGTCTTCATCCGGAGCTGCATAGTAAACGAACAATGAATCATTTTTTAAATCATGCTTTGAAAATATTTTTGTCGATACGAGATGTCCCAATTGTTCGTTTGAATAAAGCTCCAACATAGAGTTGAAAAAAAGCCCATGATAAAAAATCGCTTCGTAAGCGTTCACAAGCCCCCAACCATAATCATTACCGGGATTGTTAGCCCGGTCGGCAGTTTCTCGCAGCGCATCTCTTACCTGAAACGGTGTTAAATAAGGATGGGCTTGTAAAACCAGTGCAGCGACTCCAGCAGTTAACGGACTGGAAAGTGAGGTGCCACTTTTTCTGGTATAGCTACCTGTTGTCGATGGTTGAGCAGAATATACGTTTGATCCCATTGCCACGACATCAGGCTTGGTACGTCCATCATAAGTAGGACCTCGCGAGCTAAAGCCAACCAATTCTCCTGTAGTGTAAACAGCACCAACAGAAATCACATTGAAACCATCGGCAGGGGCGATCATGTGATACCAGGAATTATTGCCCTCATTCCCCATGCTATTGACCACCACCACACCTTTCTCGACCGCCTTATCAGCAGCAATTGTCGTTACCGCCGTCTTACCATCCATATCTTCATAAGTATACCAATCATTATAGCCCAATGAGCTGTTCACCACATCTGCCCCCATTCGCTCCAACCATTCGATGCCAGCGACCCAATAGTCTTCTTCAACCGGGGTTTCGGATCGAACGTCCTCTGTTTTTGCCAGCAAAAATCTGGCGCCAAAAGCCGGTCCAATCAATTGTCCTTCTTTGAATCCACCCAGGGCAGAAAGTGTGGATGTGCCATGATTGTGCTGGCTGTAGGCATCGTTATCGCCTGGCTCGTTCTGGGTGGTGCTGTCATCATTGATAAAATCATATTCGGCAATGACCTCGAGCTGAGAAAACGCCTCGTGGAATTTATAGTCAAAACCAGTATCTAACATCCCCACCACAACGCCGCTGCCATCAAATCCCAGGTCATGGACTTCAGGGACACGCATGATTTCATTCTGATCCAGCGATGATCCATAGTCAAATTTATAAATTTGTGTCTTAGCGAGATAATCGATGGATGGTTGTTCAGGGAAATCTCGTTGGTATTGTGAGACTGGTTTTATTCCGTGAACATAAGCTAATTTTTCTACCTCAGTTATTTGATCTGCTGTCAGCCTGGCACTCATAGCATTTAGCCATCGGGATTTGACAATGGATTTGATTCCCAATGAGTTCAAATTATCCAGGTATGGCTGAAACAACGGAAGGTCATCTTCATTTATCAATTCATCTTTGGGCAGCACTTTTGCCCGACGGTTTAATGCTCGTTGAGAAAATCGTTCCTTTGCTGTTTCAATCAGGTGGTATTTTTGATTATGTTCATATCCTTTATCTTTAAAAAATATCCAATATTTCTGTTGACTCCATCCCACAGAAGGGATGAGCAATAAAGTTAATACAATGATAATAAATCGATCTCTCACGGTACCTCCAATCCCTGTTATTGTCCATTAATCCCCTGTTATTGTTTAAAGTTAGAGACTTCGGTGATCAATGGGAATGATGCTGGATACTTGATCCTGGGGCATTATCCCAATATTATAATAGCAAAAAGTTATTATAATAACAACCATTGATTGAATTCCGTTCCATTTTTAAAAGAAGAAAACAATTGCAAATTAGAAATATTTTTTTTAACTTCACCTTGCGATTTATTTAGCGTCTGAACGAAAACTCTTGTTTTTGTCATTTCGACCGAGGGAGGAATCTGTAAATCCAAAATTATCCGATATAATTAGATTTCTCGCTGGCGCTCGAAATGACATTTTTCTAGTTTTCATTCAGTGACTTATTATAAAAAATATGGTTTTCATTTTTAAACCTTACGAAGGTTTGCAACCTTCGCAAGGTTTATTGGAAACTTAACATTCAAGTTTTTTGAGTAAAATGAAATTTGCCAAGATAGCCGTGCCGGTACCAGTTTATACAACCTATACTTATGAAATTCCGCCCGACCTGGCGGCATCCATTCGTCCCGGTTACCGGGTGATTGTTCCATTAATGAAAAGAAAAATTACTGGCTACGTTGTCTCATTGTTGAATGAATGTGATCGTACCGACCTTAAACCGATTTTTGATCTATTGGATGATAGCCCTGCATTATTACCGGATTTGCTGACGCTTGCAAAATGGATTGCAGAATATTATATCTGCCCATTAGGCGAAGTCATCAAAGCCATGCTTCCCGGGGGCATTAATCTTGAATCGAATATTCACATCAAACTTTTGAAAGATTCAGCGGAGATTCAAAAGTATGTTAAAGAAAATCACGTCCCGACTCAACAGAAGATACTCGACTTGCTTCTTGAAAACAGAGAGATGACGATTCAACTGGTTCGGAAGAAAATTCGACAATCCGGTCTAAATTTTTCGATTACGAGGTTAGTTGAGAACGGTTTTATATCACGGGAGGTCATCCTCTCAGCAGCCCAAACCAAACCGAAATATGAAAATTGGATAACGCTTTCGCCAACTTATTCTGAAAATATAAAAATCGATGAAATTATAACTAAATTGTCCAAATCAGCCCCGGCTCAAGCGACGTGCTTGGAAATAGTGAATGAGCACAAAGAGATATCACAAAGCAATCTTCTTAAAATAGGAAAATTCAGCAGCCAGGTTATCTCGGCAGTGGCGGCGAAAGGGTATATTGAAAAATTTCAAAAAGAAGTTTTCCGTTCGTATTATTCAACATCGACCACATCTATTCCTCCCAAAATTATTTTAAATGAGCACCAAAAACGGGCGATCGTTGATATTGAACAAGCCATCCAAAAAGGCGATTTTAAAACCTTTCTGATCCACGGCGTTACCGGCAGCGGCAAAACCCAGGTTTATATCGAAGCCTTAAAAAGAGTCATCGAAAAAGGAAAAACCGGCATCGTGCTGGTCCCAGAGATATCACTGACACCGCAAACCGTGAGTCGATTCACTGCTAATTTTCCCAACCAGGTTGCGGTGCTGCATAGCCGAATGTCGCCGGGGGAGCGTTATGATTCGTGGCGAAGATTGAAAAACGGGGATTTCAAGATCGCCATTGGTCCCCGGTCTGCTATTTTTGCACCATTAAAAAATATCGGCTTGATCGTGGTGGACGAAGAACATGAATCCTCATACAAACAGATGGATTCGCAGCCGCTTTACAATGCCCGGGATGTGGCAGTCTACCGGGGAAAGCTTAACGAGGCAGCGGTCGTCCTGGGATCTGCCACACCTTCATTGGAGTCTTACTATAATTCAAAAATTCAGAAATATCATCTCATCGAGCTGCCGCAAAGAATCGATGATATCCCCATGCCACAGGTTTCGATAGTCGATATGTTGACCCAGCGAAAACGGTATCCCGGCAAAAAGGTAGCCATTTTTTCAAAAGTTTTGCAGGATAAGATAATCGAAAAGTTGGGTCTTAACCAACAGATCATCCTGCTGCAAAACCGGCGTGGTTTTTCAACTTATATCAAATGTAAAGCTTGTGGATTTATCGAGCAGTGTGAAAATTGCAATATTACGCTGACCTATCATCTAACCAGTCGAACTTTGCGTTGTCATTATTGCAATTACACGAAGCGGGCGCCGCAGACCTGTCCCAAATGCGGCGGTGTTGATATTTTATTCCAGGGCACCGGCACACAAAAAGTAGAGCAAGAAATTAACCAAATTTTTCCAGAAGCCCGTGTCGTTCGCATGGACCTGGATACGACGAGCAGAAAATTTTCACATGACAGGATACTGGGAGATTTTGGGACCGGCAAATATAACATCCTGCTCGGGACACAGATGGTTGCAAAAGGACTCGATTTTCAAAATGTCACCCTGGTTGGCGTTATTTCGGCGGATACCAGTTTGTTATTTCCGGATTTCAGGGCTTCGGAGCGGACGTTTCAACTGCTCACCCAGGTCGCCGGTCGTGCCGGCAGAAAAAATTTGACCGGCGAAGTTTATATTCAAACCTATTCACCGGATAATATGAGCCTGAAGTTTGCGCAGCAGCATAATTTTAAACAATTTTTCTTCACAGAATTACCGACCAGAAAAGAGCTGGATTACCCGCCTTTTGGACGTCTGGTTTATATTCTGATCAAAGGTGAAGATGAGCAAAAAGTAGCAGCCGCGGCTGAAGTGTTTCATCGTTGTTTAAAAATTCCAGAAGATTTGGGCAAAATTCTGGGTCCAATAGCAGCGCCACTTTCAAAAATTAAAAAGAACTTTCGCTGGCAATTGATCGTTAAAAGTGATAAAAAAATCGATCCTTCGGGTAACATATTAAGAAAATACCTGCTTAAGGCTCTTGCCAGTTATAAATCCCAAAAACAATTAAGGGGAGTTAAAATTGTGATCGATATCGATCCGATTTCTTTATTATAAAAATTACTTTCTTGAAAAAAATAAAATTATACTTGCATAAAAGTGAATTAAGAATTATATTAGTTTGAAATTTTAACCGACATTTTTTTGTTCGGAGGGAGGAGCGATTTATTGCGATACGCCATTATTTCGGATATTCATAGCAATCTCGAGGCGTTGCAGGCTGTTTTAAAAACGATTGAACAGGAAAACATTGATAAAATTGTATGCCTGGGAGATGTCGTTGGCTATGGGCCTGATCCAAATGAATGCATCGAACTGGTTCAGCAACATTGCGAAATTATTCTTACGGGGAATCACGACTTTGCATGTATTGAAAATTCTGAGTTGTTCTATTTCAATCAATATGCAGCCAAAGCTGTCGAGTGGACAGTAACGGTTCTTTCAGATGAAAATTTACAATATTTAGCAAAACTGCCGCTCGTTGGAGAGATTGAAAATTTTTACCTGGTTCATTCGAGCCCGTTTGAGCCTCAAACCTGGGATTATATTCTCTCACTTGATGAGGCAATATTTAATTTTTCCAGGTTTAATAACGATGCAAAAATCTGTTTTATCGGTCACTCACATCAGCCAGTAATTTATATCCAATATGTTGAAAATGGTGATGAAAAATATACGCTCAAGACAGTAAATCAAATTCAACTGGAAGAAAATAGCCGTTATATTATAAATGTTGGAAGTGTCGGACAACCAAGGGACAATAATCCTGATGCAGCTTATGGCATCGTTGACACCGCCATACAAAAATATGAGCTAAAAAGAGTGAGTTATGATGTCAATAAAACTTTCAAAAAAATGATTTCACTTGGCTTGCCACAGTTTTTAGCTGATAGATTATTAATCGGGAGGTAAATGAGTGCACTCTAAAAAGGTGGATTACCGATTCCATCCGGCGGATGGAATCGGTTGTTAGAGTAGACTCATATATTAAACTGCCAAAAAACGGAGAGCATCAATGAACCTGGGAAATGGAGGCAACGGACAATCAATTGTTTTGTCAGGCGAAATGTACAAAGCGATTTCAGAAATATTATCTGAATTGGCTTCAAAAACACGGGCGCGAACCATTATTTTTTCAGACATGAATGGACACCCGATCACCCAACGAGGCACATCCGCAGATATTAATATTTCCAATATGTCTGCGCTTGCCGCCGGCGGCTTCTCTGCCACCTCTGAAATTGCGAAATTAATTGGGGAAAATAACCAGTTTAAATATATATTCCATGAGGGTGAAAATCATAATGTCTATTTTTCAAATGTCGGTGATAATTTTTTGCTCATTTTGATCTTTAATGCCCGAACCGCGCTTGGAATGATCCGAATCTATACCAAACGCGCCATCGAAGCTTTGAATGAGCTGGTCTATACCGTCAAAGATGAAGAACAGAAAGCAAGCCAATTTGTGGATATCGATTTCAATAAATATCTCAATGAAGAATTGGACAAAGCTTTTAAATTTTAAATATGAAAAACGAACTGCCAATATTCCTACTTATGAGTTGCACGAATTATTATGTTTATCAATTGGGCTCAGCAAGAAATAACGCTAAAAATTGTATATTATGGTCCCGGGTTAAGTGGAAAAACGACCAACCTGTATTACATCTTTAATAATATCAATCCTTCCTTGAGAAGTGATTTGGTCACACTCAAGACAAAAGAAGACCGTACCCTTTTTTTTGATTTTCTCCAATTAGAATTTGGCAAAATTTTAGGAAAAAAACCACGCTTTAATCTTTACACGGTACCAGGTCAGGTCTATTACAAACAGAGTCGAAAAATCATCTTATCCGGAGTGGATGGAATTGTTTTCGTTGCTGATTCCCAGGTTGAAAGAATGGATGACAACCTGGATACGTTATTCGACCTGGAGAAAAATTTAATTTCAAAGGGACAAACTTTAAAAGATATTCCCTTCGTGATCCAGTTTAACAAATGGGATTTGACAAATAGGTATGATTTAAATACACTGCAAGAAAGGGTGAATTTTTATAGCGCGCCCTATTTCAAAAGTGTTGCCACCAAAGGAATGGGTGTGTTTGAAACGCTAAAAGCCATAATCAACCAGGTTATTAATAAAATTCAACAAAAAGAAACTATGTCCATCGCTTAACCTGGATTATTCCTAAAATTTCACGCAAAGACGCTAAGAAAATTGAAGTTATAAATTTTTACTTGAAAAACTGAGTTTGGTCAACTTATTCAAAATCAATCTGGAAGTCTAATCTTTTCAAAACATTGCGTCTTAGCGTGATCAATTATTCAGGTTAAAAAGTAACCGGGATGGATTTGAACCAAAAAAGTATGATAGGATGTTTTTGCTATGAAAGATAATCTTGCGCCCCAGGAAAATATCGAAAACTTTATGAAAGAAGTAATTGAGCTCGGGAATTATGAGATGGCTTATCTATTATCACAGGAAGGCTTGCTTTTGGCACAGAGCAAAACCGCTGAAATTATTCCCGAAGATCGATTGGTTGAAATGTCAGTACTATTCCAGGAGATTCAACAGATGGCAGATGTCATGGCCGGGATATCTGATATCAAGGAATTAGCCATTGAAGGCTTAAATAAAAGAAAAATCATTTTTCGATTTTTTGATGCCTTTGACCAATCGGTTACCCTTGCTCTAATTATTCCACCTAAAAAAACTTACCGGGGATTAACCAATAAGTTGGTCAGGTTGATTAAAAAAGTATCGGATTAGAGCTTGCATTTTTTGGGAAATTTTTCTATTATAAAACCGCATCTATTTGAATAAACAGGGATGCGGTTTTTTATTATTTAAAATTTTATCATGCAGAAATCATTCAAAAACGCGACTTCTAAAATCCAGGAAAAAATCTACAAAAAAACAATAAACTCCTGGTGCATGTATGACTGGGCAAATTCTGCATTTGCGACCACCATCATGGCAGTCCTGTTCCCCCCGTTCTACCGATCCCTGGCAACAAGCGCCGGTTTAGCTGAAAATGATGCCACGGCTTACTGGGGATACACCACTTCTGTTGCGTTGATCATCATTGCGCTGATTGCACCGGTACTCGGTGCAATAGCAGATTATACCGGCGGTAAAAAACGTTATGCGGCTTTTTTTGTCATACTGGGCATTCTTTCCACAGCAGCGTTTGTTTTCATCGGTACCGACACCTGGGTGCTCGGCTCGATTCTTTATATCATGGGAAACCTGGGATTTGCCGGGGCAAATATCTTTTATGAATCGCTGTTGCCACACATCGCAAAAAAAAATGACATCGACCAGGTTTCGACAAAAGGCTATGCCCTGGGTTATGTCGGGGGCGGAATATTGTTGATTATCAATGCGTTGTGGATTATGAAATATCAATGGTTCGGTATGCCCGATATTGCCTTTGCTTTACGTGCTTCATTCTTCAGCGTGGCCGTTTGGTGGGCGCTGTTTTCCATTCCCTTTTTTCGGCATGTGCCTGAACCCCCGATATCAAAAAAGCCTCGCCGATCAGTCAATATCGTCAAAATCGGATTTTCGCGATTGGCAACAACTTATCGTGAGGTTAAAAGATACAAACAACTACTCATCTTTTTAGTTGCATTCTGGCTATATAATGACGGGATTAACACCATCATTAAAATGGCTACTGCTTATGGCGATGAAATTGGTATTCAGGTGACAGATATGACCATCGCCCTGATTATGACTCAATTCGTGGGCGTTCCATTTTCATTTCTTTTTGGTGCATTGGCAAAGAAGATAGGTGCAAAACAGTCTATCTTGCTGACGCTGGGAGTTTATTTATTGATTTCCATATCTGGTTATTTCATGCAGACTGCGACTCATTTTTATATCCTGGCTTTCATGGTTGGCACGGTTCAAGGCGGAAGCCAGGCGTTGAGCCGTTCAGTATTCGGTGCCATGGTGCCGAAACATAAAACAGCAGAATTTTTTGGCTTTTTTAGCACCAGCGCCCGGTTTGCCGGCATTGCCGGTCCCCTGCTGTTTGGGCTTGTCAGCCAGGTTGCCGGTCAGAGTCGTTTGAGTATCCTGTCTTTAATCGTATTTTTCATCATTGGCGGGTTTGTGCTGCTCTTTGTAAATGTGGAAGAAGGCATTAATGCAGCTCGTACTTCGGAAGTTAGTTCCTAAACAGTAAACTTCATGCCCATTGAATAAAAATTATTTGACCAGGAATTACGCTGGTTTAACCTGCAAAACCGCTACGCTGAACCTGATACAACTAATAAAACTTGAAATTTCTCTACTGAATTTAAATAGAAACACAGCGGTTTTGTGAGGTTGAAACCAATTTTATATTCTGTTTATCATAGAGTTAAAAGCTATAAATATTTTTAATAATATTAAAAATTTGTTGTTCTTTTAAAGTAGAAATATTATTCTTCGATTTAACTTCTTCAACTATTTCAGATATTAAATTATCTATTGATTGTAAATCATTTTCTGACGGTTCAATAAAAGGTATCTTCTTTTTTAAAGGTAAAAAAAGTTTTGTTACGGTACCAAAACCACCTTCCCAATATTTTTCCGCTGTTCAATATAGGTGTGAGCTTCAGCAGCCTGTTCAAAGGGGAATTTCTTGTCTATGTGGGGGTGAATCCAGCCTTGTTCGACGCCTTCCAATATCGCTTCGAGCCAGTCCCTAATTTTCGGACCTTCATGCCATAAATGCCCCATATTCACGCCAAAAATACCTTTGTTGGCATTCATCAATCGGATCG
>CBFDBN010000088.1:0-10903 GCA_965603055.1 uncultured bacterium
TGGAGTCCCACCACCCCACAATTTACATCGAAAAAAATTTCTTCAAAGACATTCAATCTACATTTAGGAGAGATAACCTGGCACGAAAATAATATTTATTCCACATCTATTGAAATCGATAAAGAAAGCGATTTAATGTCAGCCAGTTTTGGGATTGAATTTGATCCAAAAATCATAAAAGTTTTGGATGTAAAATTGAGTCATTTGACTACAAATTTTTCTTCTGCTTATAAGATTAACGAGCGACAACTTAAAATCGCTTTAGCCGGGAGTAAATATTTGAAAGAAGGTGGAGCAATTGTTAATATAAGCTATAAAATACTTGAAAAATCGAGTGATTCCAGCTATCCCTTTTCACTGATCGAAGCGATTTTGAATGAAGGTGGGATTATAACAAATGTTCATCAAGCTAATAATAATTTATTACCATCGATTCCCATAGAATTTGCTTTGTCCCAGAATTATCCCAATCCATTCAATTCCGAAACAATAATAAACTATCAGCTACCCAAAACTTGCAAAGTAACCTTGCGGATCTTGAATTTGTTAGGGCAGCAAGTAAAGACTTTGATAGATGAAACAATGGAAGCTGGCTATCAAAAGGTAAGCTGGAATGGAAAAAATAATAGCGGAATAAATGTGGCAAGTGGAATTTATTTGTATTGTATCGAAGCTGAAAAATTTAGGCAGGTCAGGAAACTCATAATTATCAGGTAAAGTACAGGAAAACAGTACTCCAGAGGTTTTGAATCCACTGAATTTGGAGCGATTTTTTATGGAATGGTAAGTAACCGTCACTTCAAAAGTGACAGTTACTTTTGTTTTTTTCTTCCCAATATAACTTGATTGTTAACTTGGTTTTCAGATTGAAGTATAATTTTCTTCACAATCCCCTTGACTTTTTCCTTCAATTTAAGTATAGTATTACTTACGTGAAATGTGAGATGGCAGACGTGAGACGTAAATCTTGAAACGTAAAAAGTTAGACGTTGGATGCTTTTAAATCGTAACAGTTTAGTGACCTGAAGGGAAGCCGTTGAAACGGCTATTATCATCGTTTGTTTTGAATAAACACCACAATTAATTGTGGTGTTTATTCAAAAATGCGAATTTTTAAAACCGTTTTAACGGTTTTCTATGTGAACTTCAGTTGACTAAACAATTATTTTTAATCTCACGTTTGACGTTTCACTTTTAAAACCGATAAAACATGAAATTCATAGCTGATTTACATATCCATTCTTTCTATTCCCGGGCAACCAGTAAAAAATTAAATTTTGAGCATCTCTATAAATGGGCACAGATTAAGGGAATTCAGGTTGTTGCTACTGGCGATATCACCCATCCCGGCTGGTTAGAAGAAATTAAAACCAAGCTCAAACCGGCTGAAGAAGGATTATTCAGATTAAAAGATGAATATGCAAAGCCAATGCAGTTCGAAGTGCCAGCGGCTTGTAAAGGTGAGGTTCGATTTATTCTTTCTGGTGAAATCAGTAATATTTATAAAAAAGACGACCGGGTTCGAAAAAATCATAACGTGGTTTTCTTTCCCTCGGTTGAAGTTGCTGAAAAATTTCAATCGACGCTGGAGAAAATCGGTAATATTCGATCCGATGGCAGACCCATATTGGGATTGGATGCCAGAAATTTGCTGGAACTGGTGCTTGAATCCGATAATTTGTCTTTTTTAATACCGGCCCATATCTGGACGCCCTGGTTTTCGGTGTTGGGCTCAAAATCTGGTTTTGATGCTATTGAGGAATGTTTTGATGATTTGACACCTCATATTTTCGCCCTGGAAACCGGTCTTTCTTCTGATCCACCGATGAACTGGATGCTTTCCCAATTGGATCGTTTTACCCTGGTGTCCAATTCTGATGCCCATTCACCAGGGAAATTAGGTCGGGAGTCCAACCTGTTTAACTGTGAGCTCTCCTATCCTGCCATGCTTCAAGCAATGAAATCGGGTGATCCTGAAAAGTTTTTGGGCACAATTGAATTTTTTCCTGAAGAAGGCAAGTATCACCTGGATGGTCATCGAAAGTGTAACATGCGCATGACACCGGCGGAAACAATTGCCAATAAAGGAATTTGTCCCGTTTGCGGCAAAAAGGTGACGGTTGGCGTATTATATCGCGTCGAAGAGCTGGCAGATCGCCCGGAAGGAAGTACCCATGATCGAGCCAGACCATACCACAGTTTGATCCCCTTGCCCGAAGTGATTTCGGAAATATTGAAAGTGGGCGCTGGATCAAAAACTGTTGCTAAAAAATTTGATAAACTGCTGCAGCATTTGGGATCAGAAATGTCGATTTTGATGGATGCTCTCCTTTCTGATATTGAACGGATTGGTGGCTCGCTGTTAGCCGAAGGAATTCGCCGAATGCGCAGTAAAGAAGTTCAAATTGCGGCTGGTTATGACGGTGAATTTGGCACCATCAAACTGTTTTCTGATGAAGAACGACAGCGGTTCAATTCGCAGGCTTTCTTTTTTCAGGATGAGCCAAAACAATTTTCAAAAGAGGATGAGCAAACAGAACAACTATCCATTATAAAAGATCAACAAATCCCTTTTGGGACTCAAACGACAGCAGGGAAGAATGAACAGGCAACAACTGCTATCGCCAGAATTACTGATGATGAAGAGGATGAGAGCGGATTAAATAAACGCCAGAGAGCGGCGGTTGAATGTACGGATTCTCATTTACTGATCGTGGCTGGTCCGGGAACCGGTAAAACCAGAACGCTCACCCACCGGATTGCCTGTTTGATTGAAACAAAAGGCGTATCGCCGGAGCAAATACTTGCGGTGACTTTCACCAATCGAGCCTCAGGGGAGATGCGTGAAAGATTGATCGGTCTGCTGGGGGAGAACGCGACGAATTTGATTACGATTAAAACTTTTCATGCACTGGGAGCACTTATTCTTCGCAACGAAGCTCAAACCCGGGGATATCAATCTAATTTTTCAATTTATACTGAAGATGATAAGTTCAGACTTTTGAAAAGAATAGCTCCTTCCCTATCGACAAGGGAAGTGCGAACTTATGCGGAGCAGATTTCAGAAATAAAAAATAAATCGTTGGTAACAGAATCAGAACAAGCTTTGACACAAGAAGAAACTGACCAGCAATTTGTCGATCTACATAATAAATACCAGCAGGCATTGCAAGCTCATCAAGCGTTTGATTTTGATGATCTCATTCTTCAGCCGATCAAATTATTTCAATCTTATCCGGGAATTTTGAAAAAATACCAGAACAAATATCGCTGGATTTCGATTGATGAATACCAGGATATTAATTTTGCCCAGTATAAAATACTTCGATTATTGACTTCGCCAGAAACCAATCTTTGCGCTATTGGCGATCCCGACCAGGCGATTTACGGATTCAGGGGATCAGATAGAAGATTTTTCCTGCAATTTGAGCAGGACTTTTCCGGTTGTAAAGTGATCCGTCTTGAGAAAAATTATCGATCCGTTTCCACTATATTGGATGCGTCGAGCCAGGTTATTTCTAAAAATCCTGATTGCCAGCAAATTAACACCTGGTCTCCCATCGTCAGTAATACCAGGCTCGATATTTTTCAGGTGCCAACAGAGAAATCTGAGGCAGAAACAATCGTTCACCAGATTGAGAGAATGATAGGAGCAACCAGTTTTTTCTCAGTAGATTCTGGCAGGGCTGGCGAAGATGAATTAGAAACCTGTTCCAGCTTTTCCGATATTGCTGTTCTCTATCGACTTGGCGCCCAGGTTTCAGCGCTGGAAGAAGCTTTTATCCGTTCCGGGATTCCTTATCAAACATTGGGAGAAATACCCTTTTACGAGATAACAGAGGTCAAAGAAGTTATTTTTTTTATGAAGGTTATCCAAAATCCTCATTCTGATCTGGACTTACTATGGATAATAAATATTCCGCCAACAGGAATTGGCGAGCAGACTTTAAAAATAGTCATTAATTATCAAAAGACCAATGAACTTTCGCTGTGGCAGGCAATGCAGAAAATTCGTCAGATCGCGCTGCTGAGTGAAACCCAGAAACAGCCTATTGATCAACTGGTGATAAAGATAAAAAACACTCAAAATTATGCAAAGGAATCAACCATACCTGACATTATCGATTATGTGTTGAACCAATTTGGGCTATCCTCTTATTACAAGAACGATA
This sequence comes from uncultured bacterium, assembly GCA_965603055.1. Classification (GTDB taxonomy): domain Bacteria; phylum Zhuqueibacterota; class Zhuqueibacteria; order Thermofontimicrobiales; family Thermofontimicrobiaceae; genus CBFDBN01. The sequence goes on from CBFDBN010000088.1 coordinate 4,173, forward strand.
AAAAACGACAGCATTATTGGAAAAAATTAACCGAAATAAATTCGGAATTTAAAGGTAGCTTGAGTGATTTTTTAGAACAAATTGCCCTCCAGAAGGAGACTGATGTCCATGATCTCAAGGCAGAGAAAGTTTCTCTATTGACGTTACATGCTGCAAAGGGATTAGAATTTCCGGTAGTTTTTATTGCTGGCTGTGAGGAAGGATTAATCCCTCATCGTCACGTGAGGCAATCGATCGAAAATGTTGAGGAGGAAAGACGATTGTTCTATGTTGGGATGACACGGGCTAAACAACGACTTATTTTGCTGCATGCGAAAAGCCGCTTTTTATTTGGTGAAAGAAAAAGCAATCGTCCTTCCCGCTTTCTAAGTGATATTGAACAAGCATTGAAGGAGCAGCGACTGGCAATAATTAAAGAGAAGAAGAAAGAAGTAGTAATCGGGAAAGATGAATCGCAGTTGAATTTATTTTAATAAGGACCTTCGAGGCTTTAGCAGCCCCGAAGGATTTTAGAAAAGATTAAATCAAGTTGAAACAGAAGCTTATTCCTGGTGGAGGCGGCGGTGGCGGAGGTGGATTGGGAGGTAAAGGCAGAGGATCGCCACTACCCGCTCCGGAATAAGTAAAACCATTAGAACTGATGAAAAAATTGTTTGAGAGTAAAAAACCAGTGAAACATACCAGAAGACATGAGCCAATTCTTAGAAAAGGTTTTCTTGTCATCATGTTTCCCCCTGTTTTAATGATTAAGAAAAAAGTGCCCTTTTATAAGTTTTAGAACTTTACAATTTTTATGCCAGTAATGACTTAAAAATAAGAATAGTACATATATCTATGTTTTTAAATGACTTTTCTTTGCTCCAGTAAATTCATATTTTTAATGGTTGTCGTTTTTTTACAACAGTGTAAGCTAAATCTGTTGCAAATAGACAACAATGCATGTTTCAAGTCAGATCACTTCTAAATCATATTAAAGTTTATTGATGAAAATCAGAAAAAAAACAACCCTAAAAATTCGTTGGAGAGACTTCCGAAATATTCAAAATCGACTCTATAGCTATGTAGATGTACTTTCAAATGAAATTGGTCCTCGTAACCTGCAGCATTATTCGGCTCTCAACAAAGCCTCTGATTATATAACCGAACAGATGACCCAGCAACAAAATAATTTTCAGGAACAGCAATATGTGTATAATGAAAAGGTGATCAAAAATTTGATTTTTGAAAAACCGGGTCAGTATAAACCGGGTGAAATAATTATCATTGGAGCACATTATGACACCGTACTGGATTCTCCTGGCGCCGATGATAACGCCACTGCTGTAGCCTGCTTACTTGCATTGATCCGTATGTTGCATCGATACGACAATCATCGAACGATACGGTTTGTTGCATTTACTTTAGAAGAACCGCCTTTTTTTGGAACAGAACAGATGGGCAGTCGTGTCTATGCAAAATCGTGCAAAGAAAAGGATGACAATATAGTTGCGATGATTGCTTTAGAAATGTTAGGATTTTATAGTGAAAAACGTGGGAGCCAAAAGTATCCCTTTCCTGATATGAGAGGTCAATATTCTGACCAGGGCAACTTTATTGCAGTTGTGGGAAATGATCAGTCGCATCAGTTTGGAATTGATTTTGCCGAAAGTATAAAAGAGACATCCCTTATAAAAACCGAGACGATCATTTCTGGATCAACCGTGCATGGTATTGATTTATCGGATCATTCTTCGTTCTGGAAATATGATTATCCAGCGATTATGATTACTGATACAGCTTTCTATCGAAATCCCCACTATCATGAAGCCAGCGATACGATTGATAAATTGAATTTTAAATATTTTACCCGGCTGGTATTTGCTTTGGCCAATGCATTGCAAAAATTAGATATAGAGGAAAGGATTTGAATTTTTCATAAAAAATTTTTTTTCTTTTTATCGGTTTAGATGTTCATAAAACCAACTGGAAAACCAGTGCGATCATTAAGGAACAGCGATCTGGAGGCGATCTACGTATATTTTTTCCCAACATTTTTCCAATTCTACCGTATGTGTAAACAAACGGTCATAATCCAAATATAAAAAATTAGATTTCTGAAAAATTAAAATTTCGGTGTCATTTCGAACAGAACGAAGTGGAGTGAGAAATCTGTATGTCCTAAAAAATCATTTGGTTGTTCAGATTTCTCATCCCGATAAATCGGGATTCGAAATGACAATTTATCCTATTTTGCAGATATCTAATAAAAAATTATAAAGGAGTCATCAACATGATGAAGAATCATTTCCTTAAATTATTTCTACCTGTTTTCTTGATTATCACTACCCTCTGGACATTAAATTGTTCATTAGAAAAAAAGACTGATCTGCCTGCAACGCTAAAGATAGCTGTTGATAAAGATTCCTTGATTGCCCAGCTTGAAACGCAGATTCCAGAAATCATGGAAAAAGCAATGATCCCGGGGCTTTCCATCGCTGTCATTCGTGATGGACAAATTCTGTGGACAAAAGGATTTGGCATGAAAAATATCGAGACAAGAGAGCCTGTCACAGATGAAACGGTTTACGAAGCAGCTTCGTTTTCCAAGCCAGTTTACGCCTATGCTGTTTTGAAATTGGTGGAACGAGGAGAGTTAGAACTGGATAAACCGTTAATCGAGTATGTTTCGGATGAGTATATCGAAGAAAATTATCTTGGTAGAAAAATCGACGATGAAAGATTCCGAAAGATTACTACCAGAATAGTGTTGACTCATTCACCGGGATTTCCGAACTGGAGACGGGGGGATTCATTAAAAATTAACTTTGAACCGGGTGAAAAATTCAGCTACTCTGGAGAGGGATTCGGCTATTTGCAAAAAGTCGTTGAAAAAATTTCTGGAATTCCATTGAACGATTTCATGAAAAAAGAGGTGTTTGATCCATTGGGCATGTCAAGCAGCAGCTATGTCTGGCAACAAAGTTATGATCAAAATACGGCTTATCCCCATAGCATGATGCAAGAAGTTGGTAAAAAAAGAAAGCCAAGCAACAGTCATGCAGCCGCCTCTTTACATACCACTGTTTCAGATTTTGCCCGATTTATGATGGCAATCATGAACCATAATGGACTGCAACAGGCGACTATCGATTCGATGTTGACGCCGCAAATTGTTGTCGATCCAGACGATACCAAGGATGTTGTGTGGGGATTGGGCATTGGACTGCAAAAAACACCGCATGGTATCGCTTACTGGCACTGGGGAGATAATATGACGTTCCGATGCTTTTTCGTTGCCTTTCCTGAACAGAAGATGGGTGTAGTCTATTTCACCAACAGCTTTTTTGGATTGGCTGTTCGTAAGCAAATAGTGGAACTTGCGATTGGTGGTGAGCACCCGGTTTTGAATTCCCAGCAGTTAGCCGGCTATGGCGATGTAGATTCCCCTGGCATGGAAATTACTCGAATTTTCGTAAAGCAGGGTGTGGATGCTGCGATTGAAAAATATCATCAACTAAGAGAAAATCTCCCTGCTAAAGAGATCATGCCTGAATATACCTTGAACAATATCGGTTACAATTTCATGCGAAAGAAACAATATCAAGAAGCGATCAAGATTTTCAAATTGAATGTGGAAGTCTATCCGGAATCATTTAATGTTTATGAGAGCCTGGGTGAAGCCTATATGGAAAATGGCGACAAAGAATTAGCGATCAAGAATTATGAGAAGTCTTTGGAATTGAATCCTGATAATGAGAATGGGAAGGAGATGTTAGAAAAGCTGAGAAAGGGATAACGACCTGCGTATAAGGCGGCAAAGGGCTTACACGCACATAACTTAATTTTAATACAAAATTTTATAGAACACACAAAACTAAACCAATAAGAAACATTGCCTTTGGTCGCTTTAATACGCTTGTTAGGCACCATTCTGATACTCCCAAAATGCCTCGTACATCGCAATGATATTATCCAAAGGCGTTTCGGGCATGACGGAATGGCTGGTCTCTCCGATGTAGCCCCCGTTGAATCTGCCAAACAAGTTGACTAATTGATGGACCTCTCTTTTGACATCGTCAGGACTTCCATGGATCAAGGTTCTCTGAACATCTACGCCACCATTGAAACACAATTTTCCTCCAAATTCCCTGGAGAGCTCCCTGACATCCATGGCTTGTGGTTGGACGGGATTCAAGACATTTAATCCAATATCGATAAGATCTGGCAGAATAGCTGTGATATTTCCACAGAGGTGCATCCAGACATGGGCGCCCCCCGAACGTGTACGATCAAACATCCGTTTGTATGATGGCTTGTAGAATTTGCGCCAATCGTCAGGATTTATTAGCAGGCCCCTCTGGCTGCCCCAGTCGTCAGAAAAGAATACAGCATTTATACCGCGTTCCAGCCATTGGTCGATAATTTCCAGGTTGTATTCGACAATCCTGTCTCTCAGCAAATAGAATTCACGTTCATTTGTGTAAGGATCCATGAGCATGTTTTCAAATCCACGCAGCATCCATAATCGTTCGAAGAGCGTGAACCATACAGCTGCCTGGACATAGCGCTCTCCACGGCTATTCAGCCGCTTATCAGCGTCCGCAAATCGGTTTTCACGGTATGGTTCTGGAAATGTGTAGTTGGCAAGCGCATGATAACCTTGGCTCAATGGATAGGATTCAGTCTTCGCCCCGTGGCCATCGTCCACCCATTCTGTCAGCCATTCGTCTTTCCATCGCAGCACACGGTCTTGGCAAACTGGCTCAGTAGCATTACACGCCGCATTTACCCAGCCGACTATGTCATCCGGAAACTGTGCAGCCAGCTCACGTATCCGTTCATGCTTGATTGGGTGCTTTTCGTGCATCCAATCAAGATTCACACTAATGGAGCATGGGAGATATGCTGGTCCTTTGAACTCAATTGCTCGATTATAGTTTTCGATTCCTGTCATTTTATTTGTTTTCTCCATGCCTAACGATTTTGCGTATAACCTGCCCAACATATAAAAAATACTGAACTTAAAAATACAAAACAACCTGCTTACCAGCGCCCAAAATTCAAAAAGCAATGCGCTATTTTGGATCAGGTTGATACGCTGGTTATACTTACATTCTATAATATAAGGCCAAACAATAGCAGTTTGTCTTTAATTTTTGTATTAGTTCATTTCAATAATATCATCTTACGATTTTGAATAAAATCATTTACCCGCAAAGAATAAACGTAAACTCCACTTGGAAGATTATCGGCATTGAACACAGCAGTATATTGTCCGGCTTTATGGATTTCATTTACTAAATTTGTTACTTCTTTGCCAAGAATGTCATAAATCTGCAGATTTACAAATCCATTCTTTTTAAGTTGATAATTTATGGTTGTAGTTGGATTGAACGGATTGGGATAATTTTGAGAAAGCATAAAATCATTGGGAAAACTAAGTTTTTGCTCTTCTTCAACCGAAACAACACCGCCTGTATTAAATACTGCTAAACCAAAACTAGTTCCAATCCATGTATTGCCTTTATCGTCAATGGCGAGAGCAATAACCCAATTAAAAGGTAAACCGGAATTTGAAGAATTATACACAGTCCAGTTTGTTCCGTCAAATTTTGCCAAACCGTGACTAGTTCCAATCCATGTATTTCCGCTGCTGTCGATGGCAAGACGGAGAATAAAATTAGTATGCAAATTGGAATTTGAAGTATTAAAAGCTGTCCAATTTGTTCCATCAAATTTTGCTATACCCTCCGTGTCAGTTCCAATCCATGTATTGCCTTTATCGTCGATGGCAATAGCAACAACCCAATTACTAGGCAAACCGGAATTTGAAGTAGTATACACCACCCAGTTTGTTCCGTCAAATTTTGCTATACCATCACGTGTTCCAATCCATTTATTGCCACTACTGTCGGTGGTAATGGCACGAACTTCATTACCCGGCAAACCGGAATTTGAAGAATTATACACCGTCCAATTTGTTCCGTCAAATTCTGCTATGCCACTACCCCAAGTTCCAATCCATTTATTGCCGCTGCTGTCGATAACAAGAGTTCGAACTTCATTACCCGGCAAACCGGAATTTGAGGTATTATACACCGTCCAATTTGTTCCGTCAAATTTTGCTATACCATCCGTATAAGTTCCAATCCATTTATTGCCACTACTGTCGATGGCAATGGCACGAACATAATCACCTGGCAAACCGGAATTTGTAGTATAAATTATCCACTCCGGATTTTGTGCATAAACAATAAAAAAGGAAAGGAACACAAAAGTAAAAAAGTAAAATAAATTTTTCATTTTTAAATTCTCCTTAAATCGTTTGTATTCGTCGGCTCAAGTAAGTCTAACCTAATTATAGACTGTTGATTCTTCATAATTTTTATGTCAAAATATAGACACTTTTGTCCACATTTAGAAACAAATGTCTATATGTAGAAATTATTTACATGTCTATATTTAGACATTTTTAAATTGGACATTTTATATTCATTTTCAGCCTTCATTTTTATTTTTTATTATTCTATCTTCCACTCTTAATATTTGAACTTATTTAAAAGGCAATTTCCTGCCTTTTTTCTGCCATAAAAAACTCATGGAATAATGCAATGAAGATTCATCAGGATGCAAATTGGGTTTAATCGTAAAAACTTTTAACTTAATTTACTATATTTTTTGTGAATTGTCAATAAAAAAATAAAAAAATACCACTGACCTGATTTCAAATATCCAGGTTATTATATCTCACT
>CBFDBN010000089.1:0-10899 GCA_965603055.1 uncultured bacterium
TCCTATATTTGTTAGCAGTTTTTTGATTGACGAACTCGATTGAAAATCCTTGCCGATGCGATATTCGATTCTAAAATGTGTTTCACCAGCCTGATCTCGAGCTAAATTGTAAATTTCAAAATAGATAACAATCGCTTGTCCAATTCGATAATATCGAAGCGGATTTGGCGTAATTTTAAAATCTGATCGAGATGGGGAAACGTTTAAATTTGGTGGCTCTAAACCGGTGGCAAAGAGAATATCACTCATCTGAAATTGATGAACGAAAAAGGTATCTACCTGAAATTCCCGAAAAACCCGCGATCGTTTGCCAGTTCTTTTATCTTCAAATTCGAGTGCACAGTAATAATCACCGGGATTTAGCTCCACGGTCATAAGGTGGTTATAATAGGATTTTGAATTTATATTTACCAGATCATCGGGACGAAACAAAATTTCCCGCTTACTTGTTATCACCGGATTCCAGGATTTATCAAATAGAAATATTCCCTGTAATAGTTGAAAATCTTGTTTCTTAGGACCGATTGGTTCCAAATCATCGACCGGTATGCTATAGCAATACTCTAACTCAGTCCGCTCATTCTGTCCCATAAAAGCCACCATATCATAAGGGACATCAAAAAATTGGGAATCAGGAATAAGTTTATAATAATCAGGAAATTTTTCGATCATGTCCTCATAAACTTCTTTGTAATCCGTACCAGGTCTATTGCCCCAGGCAAAGGTGTAATTCGCTGATAAATATCGATCCTCGAAAATGAAATCGAAACCAGGATAAATCCAGATTTCTTTAGAATGGTGCAGCGGATTTCTACCATTTCCCACAAAAGTTCCAAGATATGGTCTGGTACGATACCTAAAATCTGGTTTTCCGTAACGGTTAAAAACTTTTCCCTGGTCAGTCTGCCAACCTTCAATATTTTTCCCCGGTTTTGAAAAACGCAAATTGGCATAAGCCACCCGGCTGAAATGTTCCAATTCCCGTTCATTAAATTCGGTGAGATAAAATGGATCTTTACTTGTCCAGAAGGTTTGGTGGAGTAACTGTTTTTCTAAATCTGAAATGAAGTCGTATTGCTTTTTCTGTTCAGGCGTTAGAATTATATTTATTGATTCCAATGCAGCCTTTTCCGAAGGACTCATTAATTGTTTCGCCAATTGATACTCACTGGCAGCCTTATTAAATTTCCCAACATTTTGATAGGCAAATCCCAGAAACAGATGACAATTTTTATCATCGGGAAGTATCTTAACCGCACTCTCCGACAATTGGATCATCTCATCATAATTATCAAACTCATAATAAATCAGTGCCAGACGATAGTAAGCATCGCTAAATTCAGGATTTACAGCAATAGCTTGTTTATAAAAATCAGCGGCTTTTTCATATAATTTCTTCGCAAACGAATCCATGAAGATGATACCATCGCTGCCTGGCTCCACGCTGATCATATCTTGATAATGGAGCATGTCTTCTTCTTTTAATAAGGCTAAATTAAAATATGCCAGGTAATTGTCTGGATCCAATTCCACAATCTTTTTAAATCGCCCCTCTGCTGTTCTCGTGAATCCCTTTTTTATATTTAACATCGCATCATTAAACAGGAACTCGACATTGTTGGGCTCTAATTTTAAAGCTTTTTCCATTTCAATGGTTGCTTTAAATCGACCATAGACAGTGCCTTCATCCATGTAAATCAACGCCAATTGGTTGAATGCTTTAGCTAATTTACGATTCAATTTCACAGCAGTCATAAATTTTGCAATAGCGAATTTGTTTTCACCTTTCTTATAATGCTCCAGCGCCTGTTGATAGTAGTTTTCAGCTTCCATAATTTTATTTTTATCGATGGCAAAGCCCGAATAAAATTGGAAGAAAATAAATAAAGCTGAAAATGCAAAAATTACTATTATTTTCTGTCTTCTGATCATTCTGTTTTATTTTTATTAAAAAAAATCTCTGCCATGAAAACCATGGCAGAGATTTTGGTAATTTTGAAGTATTTTAATCTGGATACATCAGAATCGAATTGACATAGTAGCAAAAAATTTATCCATGCTAATCTTTTCATCAACCGGGGTCAATTCATCGGAAAAATAGGCACCTTCCCTTTCCCACCAGCCATGCACCCAGGCTAAGTCTATTTTCACCTGTTTATCCAGCAGAATACCGCCGCCAAGCGTGATATAATTTCGATCAGACTTGGAGGAAGCATTAATGAGTGGTGACGGTTGTCGGATCAACCCGGCTCTTAATTGGGTATTTATCAAAGGTACGGTAAATTCACCACCCAAACGAATCGTGGTTGTTGCTTCAAAATCCTGTTTAAAATTGATATTCTTTTGAAATTCTTCCCCGACAGGTGGTTCAGATGTGTACCTCATTTGCGACCAGTCATTGTACTCCACATCTGCAGAAAGCACAATATTGGGCAAAAGTGTAAAAGCTGCGCCAGCCGCAAAGACAAACGGAGCTCTAAAACCATAATCCCATCCATCGCCTTCAGTTTCTTCATAAGTTTCATCGGGAAAATCAGGATCACCGGTCTGTTCAACCTTCTGGGTCCAGTCTTCCTTGGCATCCAGTTTTACCGGTGTAGAAATCGTAGCGCCAAAACGCATGATGCGTCCAAAATTATACAAAGCTGCAAGTTTAAAATTTACAGCTTGATACTTTGTCACAATCTGTTGCGTATAGTCATAGTCATTAAAAGTATAAATATCATCAATATCTTGTTCATAATAATTGTAAGTATAATCATCCTTTCCGCGCCATAAATTCATGGCAGCCCCGACCGAAAGGTTCTTAGTCACCTCCAATGCGCCAGCAAAGACCCAATTATTCAAGCCGCCCTCCTCAAGCTCGGTATAGGTTTGTTGAACAGCTAAAGAATCTACATACTGGTTAAATGAAAACCCGGCATCGAAGCTTCTTACCTGGTTATAACCAATTGCCAAAACCAGGCTTCCCCGGTAGGTTGGAATCGGAAAGGCAAATCCAATGGAATTGAGCTTTGTTTTAGTCGTTTTATCCGTATTGGAAATTTCAAAAAAATTTGCCTCGTTTGCGTATTGCAGATGCGACATCGAGGTAAAAAATTCCATTCGTCTCAGTTGAGTCAATCCAGCCGGATTCCATAATGTTGCGGAATAATCATCAGAAATTGCCAGGTAGGCGCTGCCCATTGAAAGCGCTCGTCCCCCAACTCCTGATCCATGTCCCAGGAAAAATGCTTCAGTTTGTGCATAATTCTTCGGGACAACGAATAAACAGAGTATAATCAAATTTATAATAATCCACTTCTTCATTTTATGCTCCATAAGATGGTCAAAAATTATTTCTTGGTTCTCGATGATGATCCGGAACTTTTTGAGCCACTGCTGCTTTTTCCGCTGCTGCTTTTTCCACTACTACTTCGAGTGGGAGTCGAACGTGTTGTAGATCGTGAACTGCTGCTCCGCGGAGTATAAGATTTGGTAGATGGTTTCCTTATACTCTTGCTTCCAGAATTCCTCGGACGAGAAATCGATTTTGATTTACGAGTCGAAGACCGTTTCGGTACTGAATGGCTTTTCTTAGGTGTACTTTTTGCGGGTGCTCGTTTAATTATTTTCGGTTTTGTTGTCGTTTTCGATGATCGCGGCGGATTTTTAACAGTACGATAGGTTCGAGTATCACGACGTTGCTTGGTAACTGTCCGTTTTTTTGCATCATTGGGTAATTGTGATGTTTTCGTTCGGGATCGCAGCCGTTGATCAACCATCTCTTTAACTGTTCGCGATTTACGATCGGGAGAAAGTGATTTGTCCCGAACAATTGGGGTTGATAAAGTTGTACCGGGTCGTTTCCTTCGATTGGGACCGATCGGTTTTGCTAAGCTACTTTGCGTATCAATTCGTCTATTTCGATCCACTAATCCAATCGATCTCCGGTTAAAAGGTCGCTTTGAAAAAGTCCGGCTTGCATTCCCCGAAGAATATCCATATCGATAAGACGAACCATAATAGCGAGAATATCCTCCCCAATAATTGTTGTAATAAGAAAACCCGGCATACCAGCCTGGTGTCCACCAACGTCCGTACGAATCCCACCAATAATCAGGATATGGACCAACATATCTCCAGCTATACGGATTTTGATACCAGTACCCGTAATCATAATAATTATTCCACGAATACGGGTAATAAATGTAGACATCCCTTGAGTCGTCAGCCGGCGGCACATCCTCATCCTGGTAATATTCCTCAACGTCTTCATATTCTGAGTCGTCGTAGTACTCATCGTCGGTATCAACTCCAGGACGGGAGAATTGTGTATAACATCCTGGTAGGAGAAAACTGATGATGACTAAAAATCCAATTGCCAGGAATATTGATTTTGCTGTTCGTATCATCAGGATCACCTCTTTCTAATAGAAAATTATAATTTATTGTGAGTTAGGTAAAAGTGATTGATAAATAACGAGTAAATCTCTGAGTTGCTTTTTCTTTAACTACTATTTTAGACGTCTGAATTTTTAAAAAGTTCAACGGAATTTAGCAGGTGAAAAATATTTGTTGATTCATTTTAGGGGGCAAACAAGGAAGCCAATGTCAATGCTTCTTTTTTTATACTAATGCCGAAGCATCTTTCAAATTAAAAACTGAAAAACAATTCGTGTTAGGTATAATTTAGTGCGATGTCATTACCTGCCCTGCAATTCTCTTATTTGATGATATATTTGCTTCGTTTCGTTTAAATATTGGGGTCCTAATTTTCTTAAAGCGCTTAATTTTATTTCCAGTGCAGATAATCTCTCCAGAACCGTTAAATTATCTTCATCTTTCAAAACTTTTTCAATAATTTCAAGCGTTGCCTGGGGATTATGTTTATTCAGTTTTGCTAACTCCAATTGACATTTATAATTGCCGTACCAATTCAGTTTTGCGCCCTGTTTTAAGTATTGCTGCGCTTCCTTATATTCAGCCTTTTGAATGAATTCAATACCCAGGTGATAATGCATGATTCCACAATCGTTCACATATTTCTCATAACTCGGAATCAGGTGTACCGGATAGTAAAGCGCTTTTTCACTCTTTTTAACAATGGCGAGCAATCTATTACAAGCATGTTCTTTTTTATCCAGGTAGTTAAACTCAAGACCGGCAATTCGCCATTCAATCTCATCAATTGCAATTTGATCGGATAATTGATTTTTTAATCGATCAAATCTTGAAACCGATTCAGCATATTGCTTGTTTTTGATCAGTTCCAAAATATGACTCCTCTCCTCGGCTGCATGAATGTTCCCATCATCCCAATTTAACCAATCTTCAAATCTTTCAGCAATCTTTTTTCTCCCGGTTGACGGCCCAGTTTCTTTTGCTTCTTTAATGATTGATAACGCTTCTTTAGCTTTATACATACGAGCTAAACATACGGCTTGAGAGTATAGATAATTAAAATGTAAATCATTTTTTACTGAATCATTGGGAGGAGCTTTACGCAAAATACTATCCGCATAAAATGTCGTAGCCAGCAAAACTTTTTCTGCCTGGCGATAATTCAATAGTGCCTGGTCCCATTTTTTTAAATGAAAATAACATTCGCCTAATTTATAAAACAATAAATGTTCACCCTTCTCAACATTTATCATATCCTCAAATACAGCTAAAGCCTTTTCGTAAAAAATTTCATGTTTTTCAATATTTGCCCATAATATATAAACCTGGGCGAGACCATCTCTGGTGTACAGGGAAAATGGATTTAATTTGATGGACCCTAAAAAATTCCTTTCAGCAGTCTGTAAATTATCCTTCATATCTTTAATGAATGGGCTGGACTCGACTATCTTTCTGAAACTGCTATCAGATTTGATATTGGAATTCAGTTTGGTGCTATCCAGTTTTAATTTCTCAAGTCGATGCCAGATAGAATCGGCTTGATTTAGTGCGATCCGAGCATCTTTAGCTAACCGGTCAGCTTTTTGTTTGGCTGGATAATCAACAAATAAATATTTAATAATCGAATCTGACTTTGCCACAATGAGACTATCTACGCCTTTAGGAAGGTTACCACTCTTTTTGAATACTGGCAGGTTATACCTGGTCGTATTGCAGGAAATTATAATAAAGATAGCGAGAAGTATTATTATGATGGAAAAAGTTTGCTTCAATAATTTCATTTTGCTTTAATTTTTTATTGAATTATGATTTATTAAATTTTGAAAATATGTAGACGCAATATCAAATTCCCCCATCTGTTTATAAGCAACTGCTAACATTTCATATATTTTTTTATTTATCTTTTCTGACAATTGATGTGAAAAAATTAATGCCTTTTTGCAATTTCGAATGCTCTCCGATGGATTTTCACGAGATAATATAGCCAACTGGAAAAAGCATTCGCCTTTATGTTCCCAATCAATTTGAGAAGCTTGATTTAAATATATGTAAGCCAATCTAAACCGATTTTTACTTAAATGCTCTATGCCGACTGAGTAGCACATCGCTGCATAATCTTTTAAATAAACAGTATGCAATGGATTATCTTGTACACTTTTGCTGATATTTTGAATAACGCGGAACAAACGCTCAAGCGCCTCTTTTTCCCTGCTTAATAAATTGTACTCTATGGAAGCAATCTTCCAATTAATTTCATTTTTTGCTTTTTGAGTTTTCATTATTTTCAACAACTCAATATATCCGGCCCGAGCCTTCTTATAATCATTGTGCTTCTCTAAAGTTAAAATTTCATCCCTAATTTCCGAAGCCCTGATATTCCCCCCGTCCCAGTTGATCCAATTTAAAAAATTTTGTAGTTCACGCCTGGTTTCATCTGAATTTGAAAATTGTTGCGCTGCTTCTAAATAATATATTGCCTGCTTGGAATCGTATAATTTTGCTTTTGCATCGCCCTGCCGGTGAAGATAGTAAACCCAGCGAGTCGTGTCAAGGCTGGAAGCTTTATCTTTATCGACTTCGTATTGGAATTTTGCAACAATTTTCAATATATCTTCTGCCTCATGGAAAAATCGATAACAATTTTCCCAATCCCTTAAGGCATAGAAACACTCGCCCAATTTCTCATAGATATAAGGATTGCTTTTATCGACTAACAAAAAATTATTCAGCTCGTCAATTGCTCGGCTATAATATATTGTGTCATGAGTAATCTCACCCTGTTTCAAATAAATATTTATCAACAGACTGCGAATATCAAGGTTGTAGGGATTTAACAACTTTGCTCGAGAAGCTTCCTGGTATGCGGAATCTAAAACGATCACATAAAGTTGGTCAAATCTTCCTGGTTTCAGCTCATCAAATTTTTTTGAAAAGCGATGGTTAGGTTCCGACTTTTTTGACCAATTTATATATATCCTTTGAAGAGTTGTATCTTTACATTGGTGATTTTGCAAACAGCGATTTAATGAATCAGCTAATTCATAAGAATCTGCTGCCCTGTTATACCAAATTTCAGCAGATTTTTGTCTGTTAAAATCAACTATGATTCGATCTGAAAATTTTATCGCATTTCTGACAACAGTGCTATCAATCCCGGGAAAATTAATATCACCCCGTGATGTCGGATTGTCAACAACTGTTTTACCTGGTTTATTGACTGCACAAGAACAGATAATTATTATACTCGATAATAAAATATATCGTTGTGATCTCATCCCTATCCCACTTTATTGTTAGCAACCCTGGAAAACCATTTTGAGGCATCATCAAACATACCGAGCCTTTTATAAGCCATGTAGATAAGATAATATAAACTATTTTGTTCGTCTCTTGATAAGTGATCCTCGAAATTCAGGGACTGTTTTGCAAACCGGAGCATTGCCTGATTATCCAGGGTCGATAGCTTTGCCAATTGAAAATAGCTCTTCCCTACCTGGTTCCACCAGAATTCGATTGACTGGAAAAAATAGATAAATGCCCTTTTATGATGCTTTTTTTGTAAAAATTCCATTCCTAAAATATAACACATCGATCCGTAGTCATTGAAATATTTTTGCGCCCGGGATGATTCGACCATTTTTGTCGAATCTAATGGAAAATTCCTTATGATGTTCAGCATTCGCTCAACAGCTTTTTCTTTTTCATTTAAAAATTTAAATTCCAACTGGGCTATTCGCCAATTTATGTCCTGCTGTGCCTCAACTGTTTTAACCTGCTTTAATAAATCTAAATATTCTTGTTTAATAGTTGAAAAATCTTCTTCTCCCTTGACCAATTTTAAGTCGAGTGAATCCCATTTTATAGATGCGTTAATATTACCATCATCCCAATTAATCCAATCGATTTTTTTCTGGATTTCACCGGCCTCTCTTTCACCTGGTACAATCAGTTTTGCATAGTTAAGCGATAGCAAAGCTTCCTGGATCATATTCAATTGAATCTCGGTATTCGCTCTTAAATAATAATGCCAGAACAGTTCTTTGGTATTGATCTTATTCCAGTCATCGTCAAGAATTAAATCAATTGAAGTTCTAATACATGCCAATGCTCGATTCCATCTGCCGATATTAAAATATTTTTCTCCCAATGTATAATAAAGCTTTGGATCATCATGCAAAATATATGTTAAACACTCCAACATATTAATGGCTCGCAGCGTGTTATTACAATTATCGTGAAGCTCAGCTAAATTTTGAAAAATCCAGATCAAGTAGTTCTGGGTTCTGATATCATAAGGATTAAGTTTAAATGTTTCTTCAAAATATGTCCGTGATTTTTCAAACAGAAGAATCGCTTTAAATTTTATTTTTCTAATAGTCAATGAGTCTAAATTGTTCTGCTTCAATTCATTAATTAAATCAAATCCCTCCCTGGCAAGTTTTGCCCCCTTAGCGAAATTTTTCAAAGAGTTGATTGAATCTGCTTTTGATATCACAAATTGAGAGTCTTCAATAGATCGCCATCTTTGCCATAATGAATCACTCAAAGTATAGCGGTTAATTTCCCGGATTGTATCCTCTATCTCCTTGTCACTTTTCAGATCAGTCCTGTTATCCGTCGTTCCGGGACCGTTAACAAGGAAACCGGTATTATTAGGACCATTGTGCGCATGTATCTGACCAATTCCCCGTAGCATACAACTATTGGAGCTAATAAAAAGTATAACAAGGTTGATGATTAGTTTTGTAAATTTTCCCATGATGCAGTCCCCAGCTTCAATAAATTATTCTCAAATTAAGTATTTTATATTTTTTTGGCAGGTAAAATGATGTACACCTCTCCTCTAATTTTAATAATCAACAGTTAGGGAAACGATTGAGGGATTTTTTTTGGGAAACTCTATTTAGGTATGTGATAGTTTAATGAAATAAATTTACAAATGCAAGGAATTTTATTTAAACTTACATATTTTCTATCTTATTATTTTTAAAAGAATTATTCCAAAAATATTCATTACATTTTTTTAAAGATTTTATATGACCATTTCTTAATAAAAAATCAAGCTAAGACATTTAAATATAATAAAAATATCTTATGGTTTATTTGCTTATCAATGAGACGTGCTGATAGGTGTAATTTTCATCGTTTTCAAATACGAATTTGTTATTGACCCAGTTAATCTCGCTTTTTTCGTCGGGAAGTATTTTCAGGAAGATAGAGCGTATCTCTTTCTGTTTTAACGACATGAATCACTGCTGGCTGCCAATCCACGAATTCCTTGTTGAATTCCTTATATAAAGCTTTCAATAGATCATGAATTCTCTGGGTCTGACTCTTCCCCAGGCTAACCTCTTTATTTTTTAAATCTTCGGGATTATAACCAAAAAACTCAAACCGGTAAGTCCCATCTTCATTTTGTTCAAAATACAGTTTTAATGGTTTATCCTGGCTATATAGCTCCTTAATGGTAGAAGCCAGAATGAATAAGATCCGTTCATGGGCTGATTCTGGATTATTAATATTAACCGTCAGTCCGATGTCTTCAATATTTGGAGGCAGCGGGATTCCTGACAGAATATCACGACTCTCCTTGGTAAGCATATAAAGCGGGTAAACATTTCGCGAGGGATGAGTTTTTAATAAATCACCTTCTGCTGCCCCATTTCCATCGACATCAAAAATCTCAATAAACTGCACATCATCTTCGGGGATAAATAACTCAAAAATTAATTTATCGATAGTTTTCTTATCTCTAATTTCTACTTTTTGCACCAGTTCTTTATCCCATTTATAGCCTTCCTGTGCAATAGATTTAAATGAGATGATTACAAGAAATATCATCACAAATAAAATTAATCTGCTGAGTATTTTTTGCCACATAGCCAGTTTCCTTCTATTTATATTTTGCGTTTTTTCTAATATCTAATATCTCCTCGAACATATTTATATTTAACTCGTTTTCTTTTTTAGTCGCGCCTTTATTTCCAGCCACTCTCTACGATTTCTTTCTAACATATTTCGGTTCCTTTGCCGTCCATAAATTAGACTCAAGGCTTGATACAACTGATCAACTTCTCTCTCTGTAAATTCAAAAACAAAATGTTTTGCTCGATTTAAAAGCTTCAATCTTTTTTCGTTTGCCATTTTCAATCTCTCAACTGGAGATATGTTTTCCGGTACATCTAAAGTCACCAGTTGAGAAAGTGGCAGGAAAACTTTTCCCCTGCCCGACCATTCAAATGTTGTGTCTTTCACAAAAAATTGTTTCGCCTTCTGATGGAAACCTTCATCCCGGTATTTGTTTCCCAATCCAAACAATAGAGTTCCACAATCTTTAAAATAAACTTTGTACAGCGAATCAGCCGGTGGTTTATATAAATTTGTTTTTTCTTTGTTTGTATCGGCATTCATAACTAAATTATATAATCTATCTGCAGCATCTTCAGCTTGATCTAAGAATGGATATTCTACCCGGGCTAATCTCCAGCTTATATTATCTCGTGCCTTTTTGGTTTT
>CBFDBN010000090.1:0-10880 GCA_965603055.1 uncultured bacterium
GCGCCGAGAGAATTGTTGATGAGATAGACGGTCTTTTCGAGGATGGGAAATTCTTTGCGCCACTTTATTAGATTGTTCATGTATATCACCCTCTTAAATTAATGATTCCATCCGTCCTGACGGATGGAATCAGTGCTGTTTTGTCTATTTATTGTACAGGAATAAAAGTGACTTCAATTTTCAAAACAATTGGCAAACCCATTTCTGGAGCGAGTAACAAATTTTTTACTACATAAGGAATTTCGATTTTTTTCTTTCCAGATAAACTCTTCGATTTCCCCCTGATTGAAAATAATGTCGTTTTGTCAGGAGCAAGCTTGATCTCATCGGGAATCGAAATTTCCTCTATCTCCTTTTCGGAAACCAGTTCAAAAAGCAAGTCCGATCGATTTTGGATTTGAATCATCGCTCTACCCGTCCCTTTGATCGAAACCGTTGGATTTAAAATTTCGATAGCTTGCTCAACAATAGGTTTTAAAAATTTTTCTTCACCCATGAGCAATTGATTGTGATAAACGGCTGTCCGTCGAGCTAACAAAGCTTCTTTGATGGCTTGTTCTGACTTCTGTCTGGCAAATACCAGTGTTATCGGGCGATGTTGTCCCTGGGCCAGATCAAAGGTTAAATGGATAGGCGTGTGAATATCCGAATTCCCGAAGATGGTTAGATTGTTATCCAGCGCCCACTGATAAGCTTTAGGATAATAACTGTATTCATTAACGATTTCGATACCCTGAAAAAATCCTTTTTTAAGTAGCTCCGTATGCTCATTATACCAGATCGGAATTTCATCAGGCTGGCGCCAGCCAGGATGGTTCCAGAACACAAATGCGCCCTGGTCGTTGGCTGCTTTAAAGGCATCTCGCCAATCTTCGGTATCCAGCGGATTAATGTCTCGCAAAAAAATGGCATTGAAGTGTCCTGGCGGCATATCCCGGGTAATTTCAGCACCTTTGATCAAAATGATTCCCAACTCATCGGCTTTGGTTCTGGCGATTTCATACGGTCGATTGTGATTTTTGATGATGTCATCTTTGTGGATTAGATACTCGATATGATCGGTTATCGAAATCACATCCAGCCCTTCTCGCCAGGCTTCTTCGACACGAACGGTGGGCCAGACATCGCCATCGGAAAAAACAGTGTGCATGTGAAAGTCACACTTTAAAGTTCTATAGCCTGGGATATCCGGGATTTTTATTTCAGTTCGGGCAATAGTTTGAGCAAAACAAGTTGTCACATAAAATATGAACGCAACCATCAGAAGAAGTAGAAAGGTGAGTTTTGTAGTTCTTTGATTCAAAGTCGTTCTCCTTAAATTAATTTGTTGGTTTTTGAGTAATTTTAATAGAAAAGGTGTTATCATTCAAATTCGTAACAATTCAGCTTGGTTCTTTTTGCCACTAAGACACAAGGTCACCAAGTTTCACAAAGAAAGCCGTTATTGTTTTTAAGTTGACCAATTCAGTACAATTAAAAATCTGTTGCATCTATCAAGGGTAATTGACCTCTGTTCTTTTTCTTTGTGTTTCTTTGTGCCTTTGAAACTTTGTGGCTGAATAGTGCGTGGGATTCGTAAAACCACCGAATCTAAATGTACTTGAGAAACTTCATCATTCAACATTCATTATTCGATGTTCGATATTACACAGATAATGAATATCGAATATCGAACAAGGAATGTCGAAGTTTCTTGAAAGTTATTCAAATTCATTCACCGCTTTCACCAACGCCGCTTCAATTCCTGGTTCCGAAGCAGAGTGCCCGGCCCCTTCAATTATCCACAGTTTGGACTTTGGCAATTTCTGATGTAATCTGTAAGCCGTAATTGGTGGGCAGATGACATCATAGCGCCCATTGACGATAATTGTTGGGATATCGATTATTTTGTCAGCATGTTTCAATAACTGACCTTCTTCGAGAAAGCATTGATTTGCCATGTAATAATTTTCGATCAATGAAAACGCAAAAAATGGCCAGCGGTGCAGTAACATTTCCAGCCGTTGGTCTGGCATATTGAGAAAAGCAATTTTCCCTTCATATCTTGCCCAGGCTCTGGCAGTTTCTTGACTGAGAGTTGAATCAGGATTTTGAATTTTAGCCAATAACTGAGCCGGGTAATTTTTTTGAGCTGGCTTATCAATATGTTTCATAAGCATTGCAAAATTTTCCGGGAAATATCTTGCAGTAGCGCCGTGATAAAAATGATCGATCTCATCTTTTGTTGCAGTAAAAACGCCCCGCAAAATTATTCCACTGACATTTTGTGGATAAGTTTCGGCATAAGCCAGCGCCAGGGTAGAACCCCAGGAACCGCCAAACAGAAAAACTTTACCCAGCCCCAGGTGTGTTCTCAATTTTTCAATATCTTCGACGAGATGTTGGGTTGTATTGTCTTTGAGTTCGGCATAAGGCCGACTTTGACCTGAACCCCGTTGATCATGCAAAACGATATGAAATTTTTCAGGATTGAAGTATTGAAAATCATGAGCGGAGCAGCCTGCTCCAGGACCGCCGTGCAGGTACATCACTGGCTTTCCATCAGGATTACCGCCTAATTGGTAGAAAATTTCATGAAGGTCTGGTACTTTTAGATAGCCAGTTTGGTACGGTTGAATCGGCGGATACAGCTTCCCCAATGTTTGATTATCGGAAGCATCCTCACAAAAAGAAAAAGTGATGAAAACGATCAAAACCCATATTGAGAGAAATATCTTTTTGAACATATTTTCCTCCGAGTTTCAGTGAGCGAAGAATTTATGGTTATAATAAATGGTGACTATTCAGAACAACTCATTCTTTCATCTTTTTAGCAAAATCAATAATGCTTTTTTCATCAATCTTTGAAACACTTTTATCCACTTTTGCTACTTTTTTGATAATTGCTTTTGCCACAAAATTCATTTTTTCAAAATTGAATTCCCCGCCGAAAATACCTGTGGCAGTTGCATGTTCGATCAATTCGTCGGGAAAAGCATCCTGAAATTGCTTTTGAGCGGTTTCCCCTTCTTCCATACAACAGAGAAATATACCAATCTTTTTCTTCTTCAAAGTATCCAGATTTGTCTGGCAAAACTTTTTAATTCGCCTTTGAATTTGCCCCGCATGGATAGAGCCGCCAATAATGATTGTTTCGTAATATTCTAAATTATCAAGTTTCGATTTTTTGATATTTACAAGTTTCACGTTTCCACCAAGTTGTTGTTGAAGTTTACCCGCACATTTCTCAGTGCACCCATGAGTTGTTGTATAAATGATTACTGATTTCATTAAAATGGTCTCCATTTTTTTTATCGCTGATTTGCAAAGTTGAAAAATTACTATAAAAAATTATTTATGTCTCAGCGTGACGGTGGTGATAACTTATTGATAATTTTGAAGTCTATCAAAAAACTCCTTTGCCACTTTCCGCGTCTTGGGACTATCGCTCTCCAAACTTGTTTTCACAAAATCAATTATCTTTTCTTTATCAACAGCTTCATCGAAATAATCATCGAAAGCAGTAATGGCATGCGCTTTCATCAGTTCGGTCTGTTTACCCTGGTGAATTTGGTCAATTTTCAAAAGAATTTTTGTGATCTTCGCTTGAAGATTCGGTTTTGCCTTAACGATTTTTCCTGCATTCAACGCTGCCTGACCTGCAACCATTGTCCTCTCACCAGCGATATTTTCAAAATATTTGTCAAAATCTCTTACAAACTTATTCTCCACATCGACTTTCACAAGATTGGCTATCAGATTGATAGCGATATACCGATGAAAATGATTGTCGCTGGTCAATAAATCTGCCAGGTAATCCCATTTGGGATAAAGCACTGCTGGATTATTCTCAGAAATGTACAATAAAGTTTCATGACTGTTGAACCTGATTTCTTCCTTTTTCGATAAAATTCCATCGAGCAATTCTGACAGAATAAGCTTATCCTTGATCGCTTTTTCAGCAGCTTCTTCTATTGTAATCTTTTTATCAATTAAATCTGATAATATGCTTATCATTAAAACTCCTTTTTATTTAATTTCTTTTTGATCAATGTTTGAAATTTGAAATTTATCATTTGTTATTTGCATTTTAATAAAGCATAGGCTGAATTTTCCAATATGTCAGCGACCGCCACAGCCATTCCATGGGCCCAAATCGAAAATAGCGTAGCCAGATTGGCGATATAATTAATTGCACGATCCAGATTCCAATCATAATCAAAACCTGCTGCCATCGCTCGACGGTGCCAAATAATCCAAAACCATGACCGTAAAAAATCGTCGTGCAAATCAAGGTTTGCAGCAGGTAATTGGAAAATGCCATACGACCAACGGCTGCGAATGGTCGGGTGATTTTTTGTAATGGCTCTACCTTGCAAATCAGCATCACCAGGCTGATGTATCCCAGGGAGACAAATAAACTGCCCCAATAATTGTATTGCCAGCCGAAAAACATGGAAAATTCCAAAGTCCAGTCCGCTGCAAAATTTTGAGCCACTCCAAAGCTCACAACAGGCAGACCAATCGCAAAGCCAATAATCATTGCAGTCAGGTAAAATCGATTGGATCGCTGAGCAGAAAGAAAATCCCATTTAAACAAAGCCATTCCGATCAGCATCAGTCCACCTGCTCGCCAGCCTGACCAGATTAGAAAAATGAACGTTTGAAACTGAAGAGAGGATGGAATTCGATGGGGCATTTGTTCCAGCCAACCGCCCTGCAGCGCAGCGAGCTCTTTTTCAATAATCTCCACACCTGGCATCCAGCCTGCCATATTTCCTTCAATGACTTCGGGAGGCCAGAACTGCATTGACCAGCCGAATAGCAAATAAAGAATAGAAGAAACAGAAATTACGATCATACCGATGATCAGCAATTTTTTGGGGGAAGATTTCCGAAAGAGAAAGGCTAATAAAGCACACAGGGCGTAGGGAACAAGAATATCACCATGCCACAATAAATAAGCGTGCATCATTCCAATTATAAATAGCCATAATGTGCGACGATAATGCAAACTTGCGGCACTACGACCTTTTGCTTCAGCTCGATTGGTGAATAGCACAATCCCGGCGCCAAACAGAATCGAAAAAATGGTCATAAATTTCTGATCGCCGAAGATGTGGCTCAAAATCCAAACCCATTTATTCATTCCAGTAAGATCACCAAAGGCAGCAGGATTCAGATAGGCAGCTTCGATCATGGAAAAGTTCTGGATGTTCATAATCAGAATACCGAGCACAGCAAAGCCACGAAGAACGTCAAGCGATAATATTCTTTCAGAAGAAGAAGTTGGTGTTAGATAGCTTGTTTTATCTACCACTTTTATTCTCTATTTTTGATTATCTTTTCAACGCCTTATAACCCAATTACCCAAACTGGACAAGCCAGAGCTAAAAAAGAAATGGAACGCAGATGACGCGGATTACGCTGATCTTCGCGGATTCTTTTATGTTTATCCGTGCAAATCCGCGTTATCAGCGTTATCCGCGTTCCATAAATCTTTGCCCAGTGTACAAGAAAATTACGGTTTAAGGAATTACCCAATTCATTTAGCAGACAACTTATAAAAAAAATACGGTGCAACCGTCGTCCAGATCAACATGAGAATCCAGACTCTTCCTTGAAAAATATTGTAATCATGCAGCAATTTGCTCCAGGGATGTCCCATCACAAAATGCCCAAAGATGAACTCAAAAAGGATGGTCATTCCCAGCCACATAAATCCAATGGTCCAGGCTTGCTTCGCCGAGGTGATTTTCCACAGTCGAGCGAATCCCCAGATAACCAGTCCGAAAAGAATTATCCCCGTCAGCGTGGATAATTGATGGGCATGCAGGTCTCCCAGGGCATCTTTGTATACTTCATTGCGAATTATCCCATTGATAATGGCAACAAAAACCAGAACGAACCAGACAAGAATGTATTCTAAGATCATTTTATCTTCCTTTAAATCTTTGATTTATGTTGACATGTTCCTTTGAGAAATTTTGGTCTTTATTGAATTCCTACAAACCAGGTTTCTCCAAGAAACCTGGTTTGTTATGTATTAATTTGAAAATCGAAATTCAGGATGCTTTGGCATTCTTACATCTCTTAGCCTCGTCCCTTGGGGCGGGGTGATTGGTAATATTTAACCAGTCGTTCTTTGCCAACCAACAACAACGGCTTCCCATCCAGCACCAGGTCAAAAATCTGGTTCGGTCCCATCAGTCGCTGGAATGGTTGGGCTGGCTTCCTACTATAATACAGCGGTCGATTGCCTGGCGGCATCCTGTTACGACCTGGCTCAAATCGTGGGAGCTCAACGTGCTCAATGATTTCCAATGTATCAGCTTCAGGCAATTGCATCTGAAACCAGTTGATCTGCCTTTGTTTTAACAGCATGAACACCTGGCGCTCCTCTCCCGCCCATTACCAGACAGCGTCTTTAAAAATTTCAAACAGCGATTTCTCCTTCAAATTCGCATATCTTTTTTTCGCTTCGATATTCCGAATGGATTTTCTCCTGGGCAAATTCGAATCCTGAAATTGACGAGGTCGTTCGGGTAACACAAACGACGCATCGATCAATCGCCATTCACCGACAAAATCAAGTTGCTGGTTGATCCCTTCGTAATTGATGACTATGCTCCCGGGCGTTATCTTTTTTTCAATCATATCTGTAATATTCACCAGTACTGAATTTTTATAGTGCAAATGCTGCATTGAACGAAGCGACCTGGGAAGTCCCATAAGGACAGGGATCAGCAACAGCAAAAGAGCAAGTCCAATGAAAAGACCACGTTTTTTATTCGATAAGAATTGCAGCAACCAGACGCTGATGATGATGTAAACTGGAAAGGTCGGCAACAGAAACCGCATCGACTGCGGATCGGGCTGCCAGCCATAGGACATGTACTGCAAAGTAATGGGTAGGATCAGCAGTGCGAACAGAACACCCTCGCTCCGAGTACTTTTACGGCGGATTAAAACGATGATTCCAATCATGCCCAGAACAAAAAGTAGTCCAATTCCTTCAGTCAGCAACTGTTGGAGATAGATCAGCGAATAGCTCAAAAAATAATGAAATCCGAAGTGCGCTGGCTCGGCTGATAAACCATAGCTTATTTTCCAGAATCCACCAAATAAAAGCTGGTTGCGGAGGAGCAAAGCACCCATCGGGATAATAACGCCGAGAGCAACGGCGAAAAAAGAACGCCAGGAGATTTGCCTTTTGAAAAATAATATGAAAAAATAAATTCCAAAAGCTAAAGTCAACAAAGTTTCTGGATAACGGATTATCGGAATCAAGCCGAATAATGCCAGCAACGGATTGATCAATAATGCTGCTTTGAAACCAAACATTTTATAAATCAAACAATTACGGTATTACCGAATTCCCCAGTCACCCTATTACCTATTTACACATTTACACAATTTCCTATTTACTTTACTGAGAATCTTTAAACAACATCAACTCTCAGAAGCAAACAATTTTTTCAAAACATCCCCCAACTCCATATTCTTTTCAAAAAGAATCAGTGGAATTTTTTTGTTTTTCGAAATAACGGTAAACCTGCCATCTTCATCGCCGTCTTTTCGGATGATCAGCAGGGCAGATTCAGGACAAACGGTATCGATGGAAAGCTCGTCTGAATTATCGCCGGGAGATGCACCCTGGGCTCGCCGCTCCATTCCCTCGACATGGGCACCGATGATCATGATTCCCTGTTTCTTTGCTGCTGCGATTAAGGCTTTGGTTCGTTTCAATTCGTCATCGATGGAAATTCCTGCTGCTCCCATGCCTTTGAGACTGGCGCCGGTGACGATGATTAGCGATTTGTAAGGCTTACCTTCCTTCTTTTTAGCGATGAGGTCTTGGGCAGTCGCTTGTAAATTATAATCATAATCAAATTTTAATCTTTTCATAAAAACTTTAAATTTCATGGGGCCAGGGCTTTGTCCACATGAGGTGACTAAAACGGGTTGTTCTGCTTGGTGTGTTTTTTCCTGTGCGACAAGTGTTAAGAATGAAAATAAAAAAAATGTAAGCAAGACGAATGTGATAAACACTTTTCTTATGAATCTCATGTTTTTCTCCTAAAATTAAATCAAATTTCTATTACTACTCATTTACAAAATAATCTTTTAATACAAATTAATCAAGTACTTTTTTAATCACAGATTAATAACGACGGCTACAGGTGGACAATAAACCAGATTTCTTGAAGAAATCTGGTTTGTTTGCTTCCTAATTATGGATGCGCCATCCTTATTTTGCCATAGATGAGCAATCCTGACAGAGTCAGAAAATAAAGAATTGCAATCATCCAAAATTGAAAATTATGATGAGATTGAGCTAACAACAATTCGTTCTCGCCAGCTTTCGGCAAAGGAATTGGATCCCAGGGAATACCATATTTCATAACCAATCCTTTGACATAGAGCAAATGAATCGTAGCGATGTCCTTTGCAGCCATTTCAAAAAGTACTCCACGTTCTGCTCCAGGTGGAATTAACATTTCCTCATTCAAGCCAGGCTTCAATTTTAGCACAAGCTCACTGGTACCGATATTGGCGTAACTGCCCCCGATATTGATGAAGGCAGAAATTTTTCGTTGTTCAGAATCGCCCAAATAAATTTTCATTCGGCGAGCAATATTTTTGGTAAGATCGGATTCAAAGATAAAGGGAATTCCACTGAAATGAATTTGCTGAATCAATTTTTCCTTTACTCCAGAACCGAAGTCTCTTCCTACATCTCGGTCCCCGCCCAGAGAAATTGCTGCCGGTTTCACATCAAATATTTTTTCTTTAAGCAAGACTTCGTAAATTTGTAATAAATTGAAATCAGGATTGGTTGCCCCAAAAGATGAAGAACCCAGTGAAATAATGATGACAGGATGAACTTCCATCGCTTTAACGGCAGCCACGGTCGCAATCATTAAAGCTGGAAAAGATGCCGAACAACCAATAGCAATCGTATCACCTTTTGGCACTCCTGTCTGTTCAAGCAGATGGACAATGACACCAGCGAAATTTGGATTGGTGGTGGTTCGCTTTGCCCCGAGATTGCCGAGTGTGGTCGCTATGGCTGAAATTTGGGGTCCGATTAATCCAGTTCGATTGGGATCGATGGTTTCATCTATCGGAATACCCACTTGATCACAATATTCACCAATGGTGACAATAGCATTGTCCATGATTTGTGCGGCTTTAATCATCTTATCAGAATAGTGAGAATCGCTTTTGGAAGGAAAAAGTTGTACCAATATATAGGCAGCCAGACTCAAAATCGCAGCCGATATTATCAATTTTTTTAGTTTAAGATTTTGGTTCGGTATTGGAATCGTTCTTTTACTGGATAAAATTTTCATTATAAAGATTTTGTATTGGGGCTGAACCAATTGCTATTTAACAATCACCTCAACCGATCCGCTGCGACCAGTCCTTCTTTGCTCCATTCCTTTGCTGACAATGTCTTTTCCTGCTTTATCATACACACTAATATCAAGATGATAAATTCCCGCATCTGCATCCCAGGGGACAATAACTTGATAGGACCAGGTATTATCACCCGCTTTTTCATCCCCATCTTTACCTTTGTCATTGAGCGGGAAATTCATATCAGGCGCTTCTCGCACTGTGGCAATTATTTTAGAGACTTTATCGGTTGAACCCTTCAAAACGACAAAGACCTTCGCTTCAATACCAGGTATTGCTTCTCCCGGTTCCACCCAAATTTCTTTAATAGCCAGTTGACCCGCACAGCCAATAATCAAAGCAAAGATAATCACAAGCGAATATAATGATATTTTTTTCATCTGGTATTTCCATTTTTTTAATTCATTAGACTTCTGCAAAATTAGAATTTTAATGTCATTTCGAAAGAAACAAAGTGGAGTGATAAATCTGTATGTCTTATAATGTCAATTCGTTAATCAGATTTCTCGCTCCGCTCGAAATGACAATCTATCTAATTTTGCAGATCTTTATCAATTCATGATTATTGAAATTCTCTTAAACTCCTCAGCTTCCTTACTTCATCTTTAATTAAAATACACATTCTTTTTATCCGCCTTCTGTGGATCATGATAGAAATATCCAACGCCTTTTTCAACCACTTCGGCATATCGAGGAACGTTACCTACGATGATCTCGTTTTCTGAATCAAGCATTGAAAATTGATTCATAATTTCCAGTACCACCGAACAGTGCTGTCCCACTCGTTTTTCCATAGGCCAACCCGATTCATCATAAGGAACAAACAGCTTTTTCTGCTTTGCCAGGCTTAACAGAAATGGGTCTTTGCCATTGAGCAGTAAATCAATTGTCTTGGGTCCTGTGGGCTGATCCAAAAAAGGCAAAGGCGCTTCCAGCAGAAACGGCATGGTATCCGAATAATCCCCAATTTCCCGGTGGGAAAGCCCACGAAATCCTTTTGGTGATAGCTCGACATGGTTTTTAAATCCTTCCATCGCATTAACAGTCATCGAGGTTATCGTGGCAATATCCACTGATTTTTCTGGCGCTACGATGCAGTTGGTCACCGGAAACATGGTCTCTGCGCCGTGAATATCGAAGGCAATATCCACCTTTTCCTGCCGCATGAGTTCCATTGCTGCATAAGTCACTCGTTCCATGAGTGGGCCGTTGGTCCTGCCAGGCCAGGTTCGGTTGGTATTCCTGACATCGAGATAAGAGAGCAATTGTCGATCGGGATAATGGACATAAACATCGGGATCGGGCCAGGAATCCAACGGAGCAGCATTGCGATTGCCAAACCTGAATTTTTTAGGCCCCCATTCTGTCGAAATTTCAAAATAGAGCGGATAGCCGTCGCCAGGTTTGGTGTTGCGACCGCCGCTGTTATTAAATTGTGGAATAATTATCAGCGTACCTTTTTCAACAACGGCATTCTC